>DASZUZ010000835.1:0-2622 GCA_035547415.1 Bryobacteraceae bacterium
TCACAGTAAAGCCAAACTCATCGAGCTTCGTTTATCGTTAACGATAGCCCGGCGAAGGCTCGCACCAGGGTCGATTTCGCAGTAATGCTGTTCGCCAATACGTCTCGGCGAGATCCATCAGTTTCCAGAAAGCTTCCCAAAAGCACCAGTCGTCATCGATTTCAGTGATGCCGTGCATTGACATTACTGCCGCTCAGAAAGCCTGCGATTTCGAACTCGCCCGTTAAGAATTAACATGTCAGACGTGAAGATAGAGGAGGGCCGATGGTATACAATGCGCCTGAAGCGTGAGACATGGAGCGCTCGGCCGACGACAAGTAGACGCGCGTTGCACCAGTTTGCCATTTCGCAAGTCGAGTTTTTTGGGATCGTGTCACCGGCCCTGCAGCGACCCGCATTCGTTCATTCAATACCGCGTCTAGCCAACAACGGCTGAACTCATGTATACCCCGGCGCATTTCCGCGAGGACCGTCCCGACGTCCTGCGCGATCTCATCGGAAAGTACCCGCTCGCGGCGCTCGTGACTATAGGCCCCGATGGACTCGAAGCCAACCACATCCCTCTGCTGTTCGATCCGGATCCGGCCCCGCACGGGACGTTGCGCGGGCATCTCTCGCGCGCGAACCGCCAGTGGCAGAATCTCCGGCCGGACGTCGAAGCTCTCGCCATCTTCCAGGGTCCGCAGGCTTATATCAGCCCGAACTGGTACCCGACCAAACAGGAAACCGGACGCGTCGTGCCAACCTGGAACTATGCAGTCGTGCATGCTTACGGTTCGCTGCGAGTCTATGACGACCCTGCCCGGCTCCGGTCATTCCTCGATCGCCTGACCGCCATCCACGAGGCGAAGCAGCCCGTTCCGTGGAAACCCGCCGACGCCCCTCCCGAATACATCGAAGGACTTCTGAAAGCAATCGTCGGGATCGAGCTGACAATCACTCGTCTCGAAGGCAAATGGAAGGTGAGCCAGAACCAGCCAGCGGAAAACCGCGCCGGCGTGGCCGCGGCGCTGACGGGCACGCCGATGGGCGCTCTGTTGTAGGGCCAGGGCTTTTGCCCTGCCGCCAGGCGAATGAGCCGGATTGAATTCCCCACTCAGACGAGATTGATGCCTGAACACGACGCCATCATCCATGACGGCGCCCCCGTCATATCCGGAGGCGCGTCAAACCGGGTGTTCTTACTCGTGCCGCAGAGCCTTTGTGGGATCGACTCGCGACGCTCGCCTCGCCGGCGCATAACCGGCGAGAAGCGATGAAACCATCAGGAGCGCGGCCGCCCATGCGATCACCGACGGATCGCCCAATTTCGCACCGAACAGAAAAGATTTGACTGCTGGCGCGAAAGCGCGCGCACACACAAAGCCGGCGGCAAGCCCTGTGGCGGTTAATGTCAACACCTCACGCATGACCATCCACACGACACTGCCGCTTTGCGCTCCGAGCGCAATTCTGATTCCGATCTCACCGGTCCGGCGCGATACCGAGTAAGCCATGGAGCCGTACAACCCGATGCACGCAATCGTGAGCGCGAGAACCGCGAATGCCGTGCAGAGTTGGGCGAAGATGCGCTCCTGCGTAAGGGAGCTCTCAATACGTTCTGCCTGAGTCCCCACATTCGCGACCGGAACGTCAGGGGCGGCTTCGTGGACCGCGCGTTGAACGCCCGCCGCGAGGGCCAGGGGATCGCCCGCCGTGCGAACCTCGAAGGACATACCCCGCCATTCCGGAGCGGGGAACTGGTTGTAAGAAATATAGATGAATGGCGAAAATGGCTCCTTCAGAGACTCGCGCGCGTTGCCGGCCACACCCGCGATGGTGACGTCTTTTCCTCCGTCGAGGATCCCCATGTGCTCCCCGACCGGATTACGGCCGGGGAAATAGGCTCTTGCGAAAGCTTCGTTCACCACCGCGACGGGAGGAGCGCCCTTCACATCGCGCGAACTGAAGGCGCGACCGAGAACGATGGGGATCCGCATCGTTTCAAAGAACGAGGAGCCGACGGAATTCCAGCCCGCCAAGCCCTTCCGATTTCCGGGAAACACGGCGGAAGTGCGATAGAAACGTCTGCCCAGAGGAGCTGCACTGGCCGTTACGCTGGTGACGCCGGCAACAGCCCTGAGCCGTTCCTCGATACGGTTGTAGAATGCGTTGAGCGCCGCTCCTTTGTATCCGGCTTTACTCGCGTTCAGATCGAACGTGAGAACGCTTTTCGCTTCAAAGCCGAGTTCGATGGCGTGAAGATTGGCAAGCGTTCGAACGAAGAGGATGGCGCCCAGCACCAGTAGAGAGGAAAGGGCGATCTGGGCGACCGCGAGGATCCGCTTGAGGCCCATGCCGCGCGCCCGTTCCACTCCGGCCCGAGTTCCTTTCAATGCGGGCGCGAGGTCAATCTGTGTGGCTTCCAGGGCGGGAGCCAGTCCGAAGAGGATTCCGGCGCCCACCGCCAGAACAAAGGCGAATGTGAGCACGCCCCAATCGAACGTCGGGCGAAGCTGAAAATCGGCGCTGCCTCCGGCCAGGAGCCAGATCAGGAAACGGCTGCCTGCTGCCGCTACGCCCAAACCGAGCCCGCCCCCGGGCAACGCGAGCAGCAGGCTTTCCGTGAGCATTTGCCGAAGA
>DASZUZ010000836.1:0-3236 GCA_035547415.1 Bryobacteraceae bacterium
GCGGCCCTCTTTTCATGGGCAAGGATACCCACGCGCTTTCGGACGTCGCGCAGAGGACGGCGCTCGAAGTTCTCGCGGCGAACGGTGTCGAAACGGTCATCCAGGAGCGAGATGGCTTCACGCCCACACCCGGCATTTCCCACGCGATTCTGGTACACAATCGTGGACGGAGTGACGCGCGAGGCGATGGAATCGTGATCACGCCTTCGCACAATCCGCCCGCCGACGGCGGCTTCAAATACAATCCTCCCGATGGCGGTCCGGCCGACACGGCGGTCACCGGCGCGATTCAGGATCGTGCGAACGAACTGCTGCGCGAGGGCAACCGCGGCGTGAAGCGTATGGCGTTCGACGCCGCCATGAAGGCGGGCACGACGCACGAGCGCGATTACGTCCGGGGGTTCGTGGACGATCTTGAAAACGTGATCGACATGGAAGCCATCCGGTCCGCCGGACTTCATATCGGCGTCGATCCACTGGGCGGCGCATCCCTCGGGTATTGGGAACCCGCTGCCGAGCGCTACGGACTCAAAATCAAGGTCGTCAATCCGAACGTCGATCCACAATTCGCCTTCATGACGCTGGATCATGACGGAAAGATACGCATGGACTGCTCGAGTCCCTATGCGATGGCGAGTCTCGTCCGGCTAAAAGACCATTTCGACATTTCCTGGGGCAACGATCCCGATTCCGATCGCCACGGCATCGTCACGCGCTCCGCGGGTCTGCTGAATCCGAATCACTACCTCGCGGTTGCCATCCAGTATCTGCTCGGCCATCGCCCGCAATGGCCTTCGAGCGCCGTTGTCGGCAAAACGCTCGTGAGCAGCACGATGATCGATCGCGTGGTCGCCGATCTGAAGCGGACCCTGTGGGAAGTGCCGGTCGGCTTTAAGTGGTTTGCCCCCGGGCTGTTCGACGGCTCCTGCTGCTTCGGCGGCGAAGAGAGCGCGGGCGCCAGTTTCCTGCGGCGCGATGGCTCGGTCTGGACCACCGATAAAGACGGGCTGATCCTCGGGCTGCTGGCCGCCGAAATTACGGCGGTGACAGGCAAAGATCCGGGTCAGCATTATCGGGATCTGACGGACCGTTTCGGCAAAGCGTACTATACGCGCATCGATGCCGCCGCGACGCCCGAACAGAAGAACGCGTTTAAGAAACTGCAGCCGGAAACCGTCGCCGCGACAACGCTCGCGGGCGATCCGATTACCGCGAGACTGACGAACGCGCCGGGAAATAACGCGCCCATCGGCGGACTGAAAGTGACCACGGACTACGGATGGTTCGCCGCCCGTCCGTCCGGCACGGAGAACATTTACAAGCTGTATGCGGAAAGCCTGAAGAGCCAGGCGCACCTCGAAGAGATCGTTGCCGAAGCGCAGCGGATCATCACGCAATCGCTGGGAGTTTAAGACATGGAAACCTCACGGAGACAACTGTTGCTGGGAGCGGCCGCGCTTGGCGCCGCGCGAGCCGTCGCACAGACGACGCAAAACAAAAGCATGATCGGCGTGCCGTTCGAACCGCGCGAAACCGTTCGCATGGGCCTGATCGGCGCGGGCGGACGCGGCGGCGGCATGGTCCGCGAGTTCCTTGCCTGTGAAAACCTCCGCGTCGTCGCCGTGTGCGACATCGTGAAAGAGCACGCCGAGAAAGCCGCCGCGTCGGTCACGCAGCGCGGGCAGAATCCTCCCGCGCTTTACACGGGCGGCGAGCACGACTTCGAAAATCTGGCCAAACGCGACGATCTCGATTTCGTGTACATCGCGGCGCCCTGGCAATGGCATGCTCCGGCGGCGATCGCCGCGATGGAGAACGGGAAACACGCGCTCGTGGAAGTACCCGCCGCGACGACCATTGAAGACTGCTGGAAACTGGTTGACACGTCCGAACGCACGCGCCGGCACTGCATCATGGCCGAGAACTGCTGCTACGGATACAACGAACTGATGGTGCTCAACATCGTTCGCGCGGGTATGTTCGGCGATCTTTACCACGGCGAGGGCGCTTATCTACACGATCTTCGCAAGGTGCTGCACGACAACGGCGAAGGACTCTGGCGCCGCAAACCCCACACGGAACGCAACGGCAACCTTTATCCGACGCACGGCCTGGGTCCGGTCGCGAACTACATGGGCATCCAGCGCGGCGACAGGTTCGAGTACATGGTCTCGATGAGTTCGCTCGAGCGCGGACTCGATGCCTGGCGCGAAGAACACACGCCCAAAGACAGCCCCGAATGGCAGGAGAAATACATCTGCGGCGACATGAACACGTCGCTGATCCGGACGGCGAGAGGTCGCACGATCGTCCTGAAGCATGACGTGGTAAACCCGCGGCCTTACAGTCGCATCAACATGATCGCCGGCTCGAAGGGCCTCTTCGAAGACTATCCGCCGCGCATCTATATCGACGGCGCTCCGAAGGAAGAATACACCTCGCTCGACCCTTACAAGGCTCAGTTCGAGCATCAGTTCTGGCGCGATCAGGGAGAGACGGCGCGCAAACTGGGCAGCCACGGCGGCATGGATTTTGTGATGGTTTACCGGCTGGTGGAAAGCATGCGGAAGGGGCTTGTGCCGGATATGGATGTCTACGACGCCGCCACGTGGAGCGCTCCGGGTCCGCTGAGCGAGGCATCCGTCGCGAAGGGAAGCGCGCGTATGGACTTCCCCGATTTCACGCGCGGGTTCTGGAAAAACAGCCGCCCCACCATGATGTAAGAGGATGACGCAGACGCCTCCCGAATCTGTTTTGGCATCGAACACATGAGTATTCAACGAATGGATCACGTCGGCATCGTGGTGGACGACCTCGCGGCCGCGACTGAATTTTTCCTCGAGCTCGGGCTTGTGCTGCAGGGCGAAGGGCCCGTCGAAGGTCGCTGGGTGGACCGCATCGTGGGCCTCGAGGGCGTACGGGCGGAGATTGCGATGATGCAGACTCCGGATGGCCACGGACGACTCGAGCTGACGAAATTCCATTCGCCTTCCATTGAGGGCGACAAAGGGCACGCGCCGGCGAACACGCCGGGTCTCCGCCACGTCGCATTCGCCGTCAAGGACATCGACGCCATCGTTGCCGCTCTGCGAGCCCGCGGCGCTGAACTCGTCGGCGAGATGGGGCGCTACGAAAACAAATACCGGCTCTGTTACGTCCGCGGCCCGGAGGGAATCATCGTCGAACTGGCTGAACGAATCGGTTGACGGATCGAGCCGGCTGCCGGCTTTCAGCGG
>DASZUZ010000837.1:0-6011 GCA_035547415.1 Bryobacteraceae bacterium
CTTCTGGTGATCCTGAGTCTCACCGCGTCGTTGCTGGTCGGGGTAAGCGAGCGAAACCTGGACGCGGCGGAGGCCTTATCTGTCTCCCCGGTCTCCGATCTCCCCTGAAATGTGGGGCCGACCGTTCGGCCCCACGCAATCTGTCTTCACACGAACACGATACAGACCGGGTTGCCCACCCCGATAAACCGGCCGGTAAAAACCGGCTTTTTTGCGTGTACGGAGATGTCAAAAACGGTGATGTTGTTTGTGTTCTGGTTGGCGACGTAGAGAAAGTTCGAGTCCGGGTCCGGTGTGAAGAATCGGGGCGTCTCGCCGCGAACACTGGTCCAGTTGTTCTGAGCTGCCGACAGCTTTCCGTTCTTCGGGTTCACGCCGAAGGTCGCGATGGTGTCGAACCCGCGGTTCGAAGCGTACAGGACATTGCCCGGGCCGTCCAGTTTGATTTCACCGGCGGTATTCGTGCCGGCGAAACCCGCGGGCAGCATGGAGACATTTTGTTCCGGAAGCAGCGATCCGGCGCTCGCATCCCATCGATAGAAATTGATCGTCGAAAGGAGTTCGTTGAGCGAATAGAACCACTCCCCATTCGGATGAAACGTGAAATGGCGCGGTCCGGACCCCGGTTGAGATTGTACGAACGGCGTCGGTCCGGCTGCGAATTTCCCGTTGGCGCTCAGCGTGTAGATGTATGTCCGGTCCTGACCGAGATCATTGACCAGAATGTATCTGCCGGATGGATCGGCAAGGATCATGTGCGGATGGGGCGCGTCCTGGCGTCCCGTATTCGGTCCCAGGGAATCCGTGTGGGTGACGAGATCGGAGGGGGCGCCGAGCGAGCCGTCGGGGTTGATCGGAATGGACTCAATGGTCGAGCCCGTGTAGTTGGCGACCAGCACGTAATACGTCGACGAGCCGCCCGGACGATAAACGCTCAGGTGCGCGGGCGCCGCGCCACCCGACGGTTGGCTGTTCAGGAACGTGAGCAGCCCGTTCACCTGATTGATGGAGAATGCGCTGACGGTCCCGTCAGTGTTTTCGTTGACGCAATAGAGGTATTGCCCGTTCGGATGAACGGCCAGGAAAGAGGGGTTCGAAACGTTCAGTGTGACATCCACCGGTATCAGGTCGCCACTTCCGGCATTTTGCCGGAAAATGTAGATGCCCTTTCCGTTGCCGGTGTAGGTTCCGACATAGATGAAGCCAAGCCGGCCGAATCCCTGTGCTTTCATCGTGGCGGGCATGGCTGCGGCTGCGAAGATTGCCGCGGACTTGAGAAGGCCGCGACGGGAAATGGAACTCATCATCGCCTCCCTGGCGATGAATAATATTTCGGGTGGCGGCGAGCGTCAACGCAAAAAACTACCGATCGGGGCCGCAGCGTGCAGGACCGAACCGCAAAAACCACGGACTTTCCCGCTGTTTGCGAAAAATAAGTAAGAAAGAGCGCTGGTCTGTCAGTGACCGGGCTTCCGCCTGGCGCGAACTACGACTTCTTCGCCGATCTTGCGCCAGCGTGCGATGATGTCGCTCCGCCCTTGAGCAACTTGTCCAGTTCCGCCCGGATATTCACTTCCTGATTGCCCAGAAACTTCTCGTCCCCGATGTACTGCGAACGAACCGTCCCCGTCTTATCGATGAAAACCAGAATCGGCACGAAGTAAGGCTCGCTTGCGGGATGCTGCAGAAACTGAAGGACGGCGTCGGGAGTCGAGTAGCCACACGGAAAATTCACTCCCAGCATCTGATTGAACTGCTGCACGCGGAAAGCGGCGCCGGAGTCGAACGTCGCGCCGAGAACCTGGACGCCCTTGTCTGCGTATTCCTTTTGGACGCCCGAGAGAACCTGGGCGGTTTTCTGGCAATGCGGACAAGTCGTATACATGAATGCGAGAACCACGGTCTTGCCGCGGTAGGAGCTGAGCAGTTGCTGCTTCCCGTCCGGCGACTGGATCACGAATTCGGCTGCTTTCCGGGGAACCTGCGGCCCTTTCGCGGGAGCCGTGGCGCCGAAAGCCGCGGCGGCGAGAACAAGCAGGGTGAGGGCTTTGCGCATTTCTCTCCCTATGTTACGCGATATCCAGTGCATTCCGGCGGACACTCTCGTTCCGAATCCGGACAGTGTTTGAGTTTCAGGCAGCGTGCCCGGGGGGCTAAGTGATTCAAAAACAATCATCGAAGAGCGGCCTCGCGAATGCCCTTGATCGGGCCATGCGTTTGCCGTTTCTGATCTTCTTCATCTCGGGGATTGCCGCGATGCAACTCGAACCGGTCATGAACCGGGTGCTGTCCGTCATAACCACCACCGCTTACGCGCATACCAGCGTTGCCGGCGAGGCCCGAATCGCGTGTCTGCAGCAGGAACTGGAAGGCGTGCAGATGGAACTGATGCAGGTTCTTCAAACCGATCCCGCTACCACGTCCGTTCTTCAGGAACAGGAGCAGAAATTGAAGTATGCGCTGCGAGCCGCCCGGATCAGGCGCGATGAGATAGTTCAGTGTCGGACGCAGAAGCGTCAACCGGGAACGCAGCTCGCGAGCCGCTGCGTGATCGGGTCCTGAACGCTCCGATCGTAACCGCAAGAGCGAGCGACAGCATGGCTGCCTCTTCGGCGAGCCGCAACGGCCCCAGCGCCGCTTCGCCGGATCCGAAGCATCCGCAATCCACCTGCAGACCCATCGCATAGGACCGGATCAGGACGCCGAAAAAGAGCGCGAGCAAGAGACTCGCGATCAGTGCGGACCAGCGCAGCAGCACGCCGGAAAGGATCGCGAGCCCGAGCGCCAGTTCGAACCAGGGCAGCGTCCGGGCCATCGGCTCGAGCAGATTGTCGGGCACAAGCTTGAACGTGCTGATCGAAACGGCGAACTGCAGCCATGGCTCGCGCAGTTTGGCGTACCCGGCGTAGATAAAGATGGCGGCCAGCAGCACGCGGCCGATCAGCAGCAGCGCCCGTTTCATCCCTTCGCCAGCAACTGATCGAGATAGCTCTTCAGAATATTCAGGGGAACCGCGCCGTCAATCTTCTGGCGTTTCCCGTTTTTCACGATGATCAGCGTGGGGGTCTGGTTCAGATGATCCTGATTTCCCATCGCCACGTCCGCTGTGACGCTCTGGTCGAGATTGCTGTCGTTTTTGACCAGTTCCCGAATTTTCTGCATGGCGGCCGGCGCTACCACTTTGGCGACCTCACCGTCCACATTTCCGTTCTGTTCCCACTCCTGCTGGGTCCGGAACAGTTGAGTCGCCACCGCGTCATAATGACCGAGCACGCCGGCGGCGTTGGCGTATCGCGCCGCAATCCGGGAATACGTATGCTGAGGCAGCGGAAAGTCCCGGTGCACCAGTCGCACTTTCCCCGTCGCGACGTACTGCGACATCACGGATGGCAGAACGTCCAGATAGAAATTGCGACACGCCGGACATTGGTAGTCCGTATAGAGTTCGAGAGTGATCGGGGCGCTGGCCGACCCGGTCTCCTTGAAATTCTTCGCCGCGGGCGTCGCGGTCTTGTGGGTCTGAGCCAGCAGCAGCGCGGGGACAAGCAGCAGCAGAAAACGCATCACCATCTATTATGTCGGATTCGCGGACGGGATCGTGGGTTACCACACGATCCCCGTGACTGGCTGCTCCACAATAGAAACATGAATGAAGCCGCGCTGCTCGGCCACATCGCGAAACACAACCGCGGGCGGACCAGCCTGAAGCAGCTTTTTCGGGAACTCCGGCTGCGCGGTGAACAGCGCGATCAGCTGGAATCCATCCTGGATCGCCTCGTCTCTCGCGGCGATCTCGTCGAACTGAACTCCGGACATTACGTGGCGACCGCCGGAAACCGCGAGTATGCCGCGGGCCGTGTCAGTGTCCACCGCGACGGCTTTGGTTTTCTCATTCCGGATCGTGCGATCGCGGGTGTCGCCGGCGATATCTATCTCAATAAAGACGCCCTCCGTGGGGCAATGAACGGCGATCGCGCCATCGCGAAGATCACTTACGTCGGATCGGATGGGCGCGCCGAAGGCGAGGTCCGGAAGGTTCTGAAGCGCGCGCACCCGGCTGTGGTCGGTGAGTTTCGCATCACCCGCCGCGGCATGTGGGTCGTGCCGCATGACGAGCGCCAGTTCGAGTGGATCGAGATTCCGCAGGAATTTGCGATCCCACCCGCGACCGATCAGGTGGACCGCATCGGACCGAAGCCGGTCGAGATTTCCGACCCGAGCGACCTCGACGGCATGGTTGTCAACGCGGAACTGCTCGACTACGGCGATGACGATCACCACCCCGTCGGTCGCGTGATCGAAGTTCTGGGTTCCCCCGACGATTTCGGGATCGATGTCGAAATCGTCATCCGTAAACACCATCTCCCTCATCGTTTCCCGCCCGAAGTCGTCGAGCAGGCGCAATCGATTCCCAATGTCATCGCTTCCTGGGAACTCGAGGGCCGCCGCGACTTCCGCGATCTCCCGATCGTCACGATTGACGGCGAGACCGCCCGGGATTTCGACGACGCGGTTCTCGTCGATAAGCTGCCCAACGGCCACTTCGCCCTTCAGGTTCATATCGCGGACGTCAGCCACTATGTCCAGCCGGAAACCGCGATCGATGCCGAGGCGCGGTTGCGCGGCACGAGCGCGTATTTTCCGGACCGGGCGATCCCCATGCTGCCGTTCGAGCTCTCGACAAACATCTGCTCTCTCAATCCGCAAGTCGATCGGCTCGTCATGTCAGCGCTCATCGAACTGGACCGGCAGGGCCAGCCAGTCTCGTACGAGTTCTGCAAGGGCGTGATCCGAAGCGCGGAGCGGATGACGTACACAAGTGTTCATCTGCTCCTCGAAGGCGACGCCGGGATGCGCGAACGCCACGCTCCGCTCGTGGAGCGCTTCGAAACGATGCGCGAACTGGCCGAAATCCTGATGCGCAAGCGGTACCGGCGGGGCTCCATCGATTTCGATCTTCCCGAACCGCTCATCGAGTTCGATCGGTTCGGCGAGATGACCGGCATCACGCGCAGCCCGCGCAACATCGCGCACCGGATCATCGAAGAGTTCATGCTGACGGCCAATGAAGCAGTCGCGGAGCATCTGGAACAGACCCGTCTGCCCTCCATTTATCGAACCCACGATCAACCGGATCCGAAGCGGGTGATGGATTTCGAAGAAGTAGCCGCCCAGTTCGGCTATTCGCTCGGGGTCGGCGCGATTCCCGTGTCGAAACATCGCTTTAAAGAACGCAAAGCGGAGGGCCGCACGGTTTATAAAGACGTGGTCCTGCCCGGGGCTGTCCCGATCTCATCGAAGGCATATCAGCGGCTGGTCGCGAAGATCGAAGGGAAGCCGGAGGAGCGCATCCTCGGGTATCTGATGCTTCGGTCGCTCAAGCAGGCCCGCTACAGCGAGGAGAACACCGGCCATTTCGCGCTGGCGGCCAGCCACTACACGCATTTCACCTCGCCCATCCGTCGCTATCCGGACCTGATCGTCCATCGTCTTCTCGCGGCGTCGCTGGAACATCGCTCGTACTCGAACGAAGCTGAACTCAAGCAGATTGCCGAGGAATGTTCGACCACCGAGCGCCGCGCGGCGGACGCCGAGCGTGAACTCGTCGAATGGAAGAAAGCGAAGTTCATGGAGAGCCGCGTCGGCGAGGAATTCGATGCATTGATCATCAGCACGGCGCGGTACGGGGCCTTCGTGGAACTGGCGGACCTCTTCGTCGAAGGGCTTGTTCCCATTGACACGCTTCCGGGCGACCGCTACACGTATCACGAAAATGTTCGCAAACTCGTGGGCCAGCGAACACGGCGTGAATTCTCGATCGGCGACAGAGTCCGCGTCATTCTCGACCGCGTCGATCCGCTGGAGCGGAAAATGCAGTTTGCGCTGGTCGAGCCCGTCGTCTCCCGAAGGAAAAAGAAAGGCCAGGACGGTAAGATCAGGGTTTGAGTACCAGCGATCTCGTTCACATCCAGACGCCCCGCCCCCGGCTGCCCGAATGGGCTCGCCGGCCG
>DASZUZ010000838.1:0-9516 GCA_035547415.1 Bryobacteraceae bacterium
CGCATCATCGATCTCGTGAAGAAGGCGCAGGGCTCCAAAGCGCCCGTCGCGCGGATGGCGGATATCGTCAGCGGTTACTTCACCGTCGCGGTGCTTGCCATCGCGGTCGTCACCTTCGCCGTGTGGCTCTTCTTCGCGCCACTCGGGACGGCGCTCGAGAACGCCGTCGCGGTGCTCATTATCGCCTGTCCCTGCGCCATGGGACTCGCGACGCCCGCAGCGATCATGGCCGGAACCGGCCGTGGCGCCGAGCGCGGCATTCTCATCAAAGGCGGCGAGTCGCTCGAAATGGCGGCGCGGGTGGATGCCGTGGTTCTCGATAAGACCGGAACGATTACGACAGGCCGTCCGCGCGTCGTCGCCATACATACTCTTGGCTCCTCCACCGGGGACGAGGCTCTGCGCCTCGCCGCGGCGGTCGAACGGTGGAGCGAGCATCCGGTCGCGAAAGCGATCGTCGAACGCGCTTCCACTCTGCCTGTTCCGGAATCGAAGGACTTCCGCGCCACGGCCGGCCTGGGCGCAGAAGCCACGGTTCAGGGCAAGCGCGTCTTCGTCGGACGCAGCGACGCCACCGCCGTTGCGGTCGAAATCGACGGAGTTCGGGCCGCGGAGTTTGAGATTGCGGACGAAGTCAAACCGGAGGCTGCCGAAGCAATTGGCCGGTTGCGTTCGATGGGTCTCGATGTCTGGATGATCACGGGGGACCATGAGCGGATCGCTCTCGAAGTCGCCCGCCAGACCGGCATCGATAAGTCCCGCGTACTCGCTCAAGTCATGCCTGAGCGAAAGGAGAGCGAAGTCGCTCGCGTGCGCTCCGAAGGCCACAGAGTTGCCATGGTGGGAGATGGCATCAATGACGCGCCTGCTCTCGCGCGCGCCGACGTCGGTATTGCGATCGGGACCGGAACCGCCGTGGCCATGGAAACCGCCGGCATTATTCTGATGCGGGGGGATCTGCGCGGCGTGCCGGACTCGCTCGCCCTCGCTCGCCAGACGCTCCGCGTCATCCGCCAGAACCTCTTCTGGGCCTTCGGCTACAACGCTCTGGGAATCCCCATCGCCGCCGGTCTGCTCTATCCGTGGACGGGCTGGACGCTGTCTCCCATGATTGCCGCCGGCGCGATGGCGATGTCCAGCGTATCGGTCCTCGCGAACAGTCTGCGTTTGAGAAGAGCGTAGCCTCCCTGTCAGCGAACCTCGCTGGCCGCGGCCGTCACGTTCAGCCTTGCTGCCGGACTGGCTGCCTCTCCCACTGTCACGACGACCGGTTGAACTCCCGCTGGCGCGTCGGACGGCACGACGAAGTTGATCTGCGTCACCCCGACCAACCCGGCCGGAATAGCCGCGAACACGACCTTTGCGTCTGCTCCTGCAACCGTGACCTTCACCGGCAACCCGGGAACGGGCAGCGATCTGACCGGAGTGCCGAAGGCGGGCGTAGCCCCGGTCGCGAGTCCAGGTGTAACGTCGCCTTCGCCGGTGAGGAATAGTGTCGCGGTCTGGCCCGCCGCCGCGGTGCTGGAAGGCGCGAGATACCCGCCGGAATCCGTGAAGATACCCGGCGCCGCCGTGGCGACGGGAAACTCCTGCCACGCGATCTGTCCGTTGTTGTTGATCGCCACCACCGCCATGCCCGGCGGCGTTTCATACGGGATCTGAAGCGTGATCTGTTCCGGCGCGACCGCGTGCAGCGGCGCCGACACGCCATTCACGGTTGCCGACACGCCCGCGAGCGTCAGTGCGAGCGGAGGCCGCCCGGACTGCTGAGCCGAAGGCGCGAGATTGAATCCGTACACCCGCATCTGCGCGCCAGGAGCTCCGGTCGCGCCGGCGGATCCGGCGTTGACAACGCTGCTGATTGTAAGCGCGTTCGATGCCCCCACGACCAGCGTCACCGGTATATTGATCGCCTGGGGGAAGGCATTCTGCGCCTGAAATGTCAGGTAGGCCCGGTACACGCCGTTTGAAAGGCCGGCAGGCGACGCCTGGACCGTGACGCGGCCGGGACCTTCGCCTCCTCCCGCGGGAGTCACGGTCAGCCATCTGGTGGTCGCGTTCGACGGCAGCGTGCCGACCGTCCAGGTGGAAACGCCTCCGGCGAGCGCCACGTCGATCGCCGCCGTCAGCGTCTTTGCGGAAGACGCGGGCGCGCTGAATAAGACCGACGTTCGCGAAAGGCTGAAACTGCCCGGCGCCGCGGGAGCGCCGCTGTATGCCGCCGTCACCTTCGATGTCGTCGTGCCGATCTCGCCGAACCCCGACATCAGGAACGTCTTCGTGGCTGAGACGTTATCGTTGCTCCAGCAGAAATTACCGTAAAGCGTCCCGAATGGAGCCAGATGTCTGGTGCCGAAAATCCGCTGGATCTGGCTCGTCAGATCCGTGGATCCAACCGAAAGCCGGGTCAGACTGGTTGCAAAACCCGATCGTTCCTCAACCCGCAACTGCTGAGACCACTGGCACGAAGCATCGGCGGCGGGATTTTGCAGGACCTTCGAGGGCACGCTGGTGAGAAGAATCGAGGGGCTGATCGCGGGGGCGCTGGAGGGCAGGAAGATAGCGGATACGGACTGGCTCCACTTTCTCCCGTCGCCATCGACGCCGCTGAACGTGAACGTGTGTGTCCCGGCGGTCGCCTGCAATCCGGAGATGCCGGAGGACAGAAACACTGCTCCGTAGGCCGGAATGCTGATTGCCAGCGGCAGGACCGCGGAACCGTCGAAACTCTGTCCCGTGACTTTGGTCGCGACTCCCGCTGCCTCCTGGAAGCTGATCCCGAAGAAATAGGCGTTGCCAAACTGATAAACCGGGTTTGGATCGATGGATGGGATGACGAGCGATCCCGCTGCCGGGATATTCAGGTTCACGGAGGTCGTCGCCCCCGAACCGCTCACGACGCCGTCGCCGTTATACAAAGCCTGCACCGTGCCGCCCGGATTCTCGGCAATCCGTACCATGGGAATCCCGATGCTGCCCGTGGCTGTCGAACCGGTCCCCGGCGTCAGGCTGACCTCGCCGAGAACGTTCTCGCTCGAAAGAAACGTGACGGTTCCGGTGGGCCGCGATGTCCCCGGGGACGTCACTGTGGCCGTGAGAGTCACGGTGTCGTTAACGTCTGCGTCCGATGGAGTCGCGGTCAGCGTGGTCGTGCTCGAAACGCCCGTGGTCCATTCTTTCACCAGATGATAGATATCGGCCGACCCGAGACCCGTCGCAAGGTCATATCCCGCGCCCGCCATATATCCCGTCATTCCGTTCACGCAGTTCGGGCTTGCCTGCGCGCAGGGCACCATGTTGTCTCCCGCCGTGATGTCGTGGAATACATCGGTGCTGGACTGAGCGAGTCGGTAGAGTCCCGGATTCACGTTGCCGAGACCGGGCTGTGTAATCGCGTTCTGCGAAACCAGGTATTGGTTCAGCAGCGCGACAACGCCGGCAAAGATGGGCGTACCCACTGACGTGCCGCCCACGATGGCTGGTCTGCCCCCCGTCTGAATGGCGTACCCGTCATGATCCGGCGACGCCGCAAAGGAGATGTCGGGCACGTCCCTCATGCCGTCGTCCGGCACGCCGGGAGCGGATTGCCAGAACGGCTTCGTGAAAAATACGCTCGCGCCGCCGCCCGTCGCCGAGAGATCGTTTCGTTGCGCCGAATCGTTCCACGTGACTTCGGGAATCCACGTGCGCGCGGAGTTGCCATTCGGCCCGTTGCTCGCGTTCCAGTAGCTGCCCGAACCTTCGTTCAGCGTGGTCCCGCCGATCGCCGTCACCTCGGGCAGGGAAGCCGGAACGCTGATGGATTTCCCTTTTGACGCCTGCGGAGTCGGCGACGTAATATCGCACCCCGCGGCTCCCGTGTCCCCGGAGGCGACCACCCACGTCATTCCCTGCGCCGCCGCCTGCTGCGAATAAGGGTGAAAACCCTGTTCGTTCTCGAACTCGCACCCGAACGAATAGCTCAGGCTGAGAACCGGCGCGACGTTCAGATCAATGGCCAGCGCGAGGGACAGAAATACGTCGGAAGAGTTGACGTAAAGGATCGTCGCGTTGCGCGCCACCGCGCCTGCCCACTCCAGGTCGAGGTTGGCTTCGACCGCATCCTCCTGGCTCGTTCCCGGGTTCTTTCCGAATAACAGAACCCTGGGGTCATTCGGCGGCAAACCGAATTTCTGGCGAAAGGCGCGGATATCCGCGAGATTAATGTCCGTCTGACCCAATACGGCAATTGTCTGGCCCGTTCCATCGATGCCCGAGGCGTAAAGCGGCGCAATGTCATAGATGGCAGCGATATCGTCCGGCCCAAGGGTGTGCGAGCCGGAAGGCGAGGTAAACTCCGGTGTGGCCAATGGCGTCCTCACCATCGGCGTCGGACGGAAATCGTTCAGTCCGTGAACGCCGGCAACAACCGCGTCGAGCGCCAGGGGAATCGAGGGTTCGGTTGCATTGGCATAATGCGTGACGCCGCCTGCCCGATACCGGTGAATCTCTGTCCGGAACGCCTTGCCGACGCTCCCGGCCGTCCCGCTGAACGAGATCCAAAGTCCCCCCCGCGCAATATTCTCGACTCGCAACCCCTGCGACTCCATCCATGCAACGATCTTCGCCGTATCGTTTCCGCTCGATCCGAATCGCGCGCCGAACTCATCCGGCGTCAGCCAGCGACGGTATTCGGGCGAACCGGGCGTCTGCTGCCGGATCAGGAAAGCATCGAGACCAGCGGCAGGCCGCAGCAGCAGGACCCCTGACGAGATCGGCATGGCGGAATCCGCCGGCCCCTGGTCCGCATCGGGACGCGCCATCGGATGCACGTAGCCCCGCAGTGGTCTGATGCGCGTGGAATCGACGCGTCCGGCAATCCGGTCCTGCGCGCCGGAAACGGAAGCGATCGTGAGGGAGAAGAGAACGGCAGTCTGGAACAAGCGTCGGGGGCGCGAGGTCATCGAATCCTTTTTCAGTAGGCGCGGAAACTGGTTCGGACTACAATATCGCGTCCCCGGGTCGGCAGGCAATATTCCTGCTGTTATTCGTCAGCTTTTCAGAAAATCGATCGTTTCCCGAAGAAACAGGTCCAATTCGTCGTGATGTACCCAGTGCCCGGCTTCGGGCGCCGTCACCAGTCTGCGGTTCTGGATCGCCTGGTACCGGGGATCCTGATCCGGCACGGGCGCGAAGCTCTGCAGTCCCCAGAAGAACAGCGCCGGACAGGTAATGTGACTGAAAATCTCCACGCCGTCTTCCACCTCGTGCCCGTACGGCGCGAGCGCGCGAACGTAATTATCGAACTTCCACGTCATGGAGCCGTCCGTATTCCAGTTCGTGCCGTGCAGAGTCAGATGCCGGGCGACATCGTCGCTGAGCCGTGAATTCGCTTCTTTCATCCGGGCGACTGCGGTCTCCAGGTCGGGATAGCTGCGGGGCGTCCGTGTTTCCACGTTTCGCACGGAATCGATCCAGCGGCGCACGCGTTCCGACGCGGGTGCGTGGATGCGATGACCCGGCGGGAAGCCGATGCCTTCGATCGAAACGACGTTGCGAACCTTCTCGGGATACAGTCCCGTATAGTGCAGGACGATCATCCCGCCGAGTGAGTGTCCGATCAGGCGTACCGGACCGCGCCCGATGATATCCACCAGACCCGAGAGATCGAGCACATGCTCCGCAATGCTGTACATCGCGCCCGGAGCCCACGCGCTGTTGCCGTGTCCGCGCAGATCGATCGCGTACACGTGATACTCATGCCGCAGCGACCGTGCCACCCAGTCCCAGCTTCGGGCATGATCGAGACCGCCGTGTACCAGCAGCACGGGCGGCTTGCCCTCCTGCCCGTAATCCCAGAACTGCAGCTTCAGACGGTCGGAGTAGAAGAAGTGAGAAACGGGTTCGAGATCCAAGCCTCTATTATCGATGGGTTTCCCGGCCCGCTTACTGGAATCGAACGCCGCGGCCGTAGCCGGTCATTTCGAGATAACCGACGCCCGTGTGCGACCCGGAATAATCCACTGCGCCTTCCCAATAGGTCTGTCCGCCGGATCTGGTCCGCAGCTCCTGGTTTTGCAGTACCGCCTTGCACATCATGTCCATCCCCAGTGAGGGCACGCGGATGCGCCATTCCACCGGATATCTGTTCCAGCGGGAGAGCGGCTCCAGCGTGAAGTCTTCCCGTTTCAGGTGCCGCGCCTTGCCGCTCACGTCGATAAACGTGCCCGACGAATAAGGGTCGATCGTTCCGTCCTTCCGCCGCAGTTCAAACAGCATCAGTTCCGTCCGGTTGTCGAGTTGGACGCTGAACCAGTCCCAGCCGGTCTGATTCTCCGCGAGTTGCTCCGTGAACCATTCATGGTCCATCCAGGCTCGCCCCGTCACGTTCGCTCCGTCGATTGTTCCGGAAACCCGGAGCAAAGGGAAGGAAACATAATGCGAAGCCCGGCCGCGTCCCTCCGCCTTCTGGCTGACGCCGTTTTCTCCATGAATGACGAACGGCTTCTCCGGTTCCACCAGCAGATGAAACTGAAAGTGTTCGGTAACGGCGTCGAGCGTCTGCTTCTCGCCGTTCCACCGCGCCGACCAGTTACCGTTCCACACGCGTTGCTCGGCAAAGCTCGCGCCTGCGATTCCCGGACTGCTCCGGTTCAGCCGCTCGTCATACGAGAAATGTTTGCCATTGGCATCCGTCAGCGCCGCATGTGCCAGGTAAAGGTCCTTCAGGGTCCACGCCGACGCGTTGTCCGTGTCGTGGCGTTCTCCCAGCCGGAAGAAAACAAGCTCGAAACCAAACCGTTTACCCGCTGCATCTCTCACATTACCCGTGTAATACCACCATTCCGTGCGGAAATCTTCGTGTTCGAAGTGATCCCGGGGAAACTGATAGTGGTAGCCCGGCAAAGCTTCGCGATACGCGAATCCGGCCGCGAGCAGGGGCAGCGCCAGCAACGAAAGTGCGAAAAACTTCAATTTCCAGCTTAGTCTTTTCATCCTGTTACCATGAGGTGACCCCGAATGGTTGTTGAAACCCACTGTGCCCGTTTTGACAGCATCTCTCTCGATTCCGGCGCCACCCTGTCTCCCGTGGAAGTCGCGTACGAGACCTACGGCAGCCTGAATGCCGACCTTTCCAACGCCATCCTGATCACCCACGCATTTACGGGAGACGCGCACGCGGCAGGTATCAGCCACGATGGCGGCAAGCCGGGCTGGTGGGACAACATGATCGGACCGGGCAAGGCATTCGATACCGACCGGTATTTCGTGATCTGCTCCAACGTCCTCGGTGGCTGTCAGGGAACCACCGGACCGGGATCCGTCAATCCGGCCACGGCCCGCCCTTATGCGATGTCGTTTCCCGTCATCACGATTCGGGACATGGTGCGGCTGCAGCGCATGCTGATCGGCCACCTGGGGATTTCCCGGTTGCTTTGCGTCGCTGGCGGATCGATGGGTGGAATGCAGGCGCTCGAATGGGCGGTCAGCTATCCCGAGATGGTGCGCTCCACGATTCCCATCGCCACAACCTGGCGGCACAGCGCCCAGCAGATCGCCTTCAACGAGGTCGGCCGGCAGGCGATCATGGCCGATCCCGACTGGGCCGACGGCGACTATTACGACAAAAAGCCGCCCGCCCGCGGCCTTTCGGTCGCCCGCATGGTCGGACACATCACGTACATGAGCGACGAGTCCATGCGCGAGAAGTTCGGCCGGCGCCTCCGCGAGAAGGAAAAGTTCGGCTTCGATTTCGGCGTGGACTTCGAGGTCGAAAGTTATCTCCGCTACCGCGGCAGCCAGTTTGTCTCCCGGTTCGACGCCAATTCCTATCTCTACATCACGAAGGCCGAAGATTACTTCGATCTCGCGAACGGAACGGGTCGCCTGGCCGATGCGTTCCGCACGGTGGATACGCGCTTCCTCGTCATCAGTTTTACGTCGGACTGGCTCTACCCCAGCTATCAGTCGCAGGAAATTGTGCGCGTGCTCCGGCGGCTCAACGGCGATGTCGCCTACTGCGATCTGCAGTCCAACTACGGCCACGACGCATTTCTCGTGGATGTCGCGGAGCAGACCGAGATTGTCCGGGGTTTCCTCGACAGCACGGCGCGGCTCGCGAAGGCGGCGTGATGGCGGCTCACTCGGCCCCCATTTCGCATCCCGTGACCCTGGCCGAGCGGCCGGACTTCAGCGTCATCGGCGAGATTATCGAGCCGGGCAGTCGCGTTCTCGATCTCGGCTGCGGGGAAGGAGAACTGCTCGCCTGGCTCGTGGAGAACAAGGGCGTTATGGCGCGCGGTGTCGAGATCTCGGCGGCTCAGGTTCGAAAGGCGATTGCCCGTGGCGTCTCCGCCTATCAGGGAGATATCGACGAAGGACTGGCGGACTATCCGGCGAAAGCCTTCGATTACGTCATCCTCAGCCAGACTCTCCAGGAAACGCGTTCGCCGCTGCAGGTCCTGCAGGAGATGCTCCGGGTCGGCCGCAGAGCCATCGTCTCCTTCCCCAATTTCGGTCACTGGACAGTGCGCCGGGCCATGCTGTTCACCGGCCAGGCCCCCAAAACGAAGCTCTTTCCCTACGACTGGTACAACTCGCCCAATATTCACTTCCTCAGCATCAACGATTTCGAGGATCTCTGCCGGAACAGCGGATTCCCGATCGAAAAGCGATATTTCCTCTCCGGTGCGCGTCGCGTCAATCGCTTTCCGAATCTGCTGGCCCAGACGGCTGTCTTCCTGCTGGGCTGATTACGAAGCCGGTTTCTGGAGCGGGGCGGCCGTGTGAATCGTCATCTCCACCGTCTTGTTCACCTTCAGGAGGAATGTGCTCGGATCTTTCATGCCCCACGCCACGTAGGGGACATGGAAGGTAATATCCGCGCTGATCAGACCTGGTCCCGGTTTGGCCTGAACATCCATCGTCAGTTCATGGGCTGCTCCATGAATCCGAAACGTGCCGTGCAGCTTCACGGCGGACGGCGCATCGAGCGATAGTTTCCCCTCCATGCGATCGGGCGTGAATACCGCTTCCGGATACTTCGCCGACTCGAGTACGTTCGCGTGCATGCGATGGTCGCGCGCGCCGCTGCCGCTCTCGCCGCTTTGAACATCCACGACCACCTGTCCGCTCGCCTTGCCGGTATCGGGGTCAAACGTAATCGTGCCTTGTTTCAGTCGGAACGTCCCGTGAACGGTATGCAGCACGTCGCCCAGTGTCCAGTCGATCTTCGTATTGTCAGGCGTGAGTTGAAGGCTGTAGTCCGCCGCGAATGCGGGAATCGCGAGCAGCGCGAGTAGCAGTCTCATGCGACGTGTACCGCCAGCAGACCTCTGAAAATCCAGGGTGCGGAAGAAAGGGCGCCGAAGGCCCACTGGCGGATCTTCGGTCCGCGATCGAGAATCAGCATTGTTCGTGCCATGAGATGAGGGCGAAGAGCGAGTCGTGGATGCCGTCGCGCGTAATGGGCAAGATCGCCGCGGGCCATCGCATCCGCCAGCAGCGCGGCCTGTCGGAACGCGAGACACATGCCTT
>DASZUZ010000839.1:0-7618 GCA_035547415.1 Bryobacteraceae bacterium
AAGCTGATGGTGGGCGGCGTCAGCGATTTCACGTTGACCGTTACCGGGGCAGAAGTCGCCTTGCTGTCGCCGGCGCTCACCTGCACCGTGATGCGCTTCGCGCCGGCGCCGTCAACGGTCGGCACGCTGAAGGAACTGGACGTCGCGCCATTGACGGCGCTGTCGTTCACCATCCACTGATAGGCCGGAGTCTGATCCGGCAGCCAGCCGCTGGCCGTAACGGAAAGTCGGACGTTCTCGCCGGGGCAGACATCATGAGCGCCCGTAATCGGCCCGACCTGGACGTTCGCCTTCGGCGCCGGCGGCGGCGGCGGAGCGGGGGCTGGCGGCGGAGGCGGTTCGTGATAGCGGAGACGGAAAGTCAGACCTACGCTGGCCGTGAGCGAGCTCTCGTGACTGTCGCCGCCCGGAATGTACAGAGTTCCGGGAATCCCACCCGAAACACCCGGCAGGCCGTAATGAGGCGTTCCGGACCGCATGCCGTCCAGATCGAAACGCACCGCGAATCGCTTGCTCGCATTGACCTTCAGGCCGATGCCATAGACCAGCGCCGTCCGGTCCTGCCCGGTAACGCCGGCGGACGGAAGGATGGGAGCCGGTGCGCCCGCGCCGACCTGCAGTTTATTCAGGTTGGGGGCGCGATAGAACATGTAGCCCGGCCCGATCAGGAAGAACGGCCGGAACTTTGACTCCCGCGGGGTGGCGTTGATTTCTGCTGCCAGGTAAAGCTCGGTATTGCTTGCGGGCGCTGAAGAGAAGTTCTGAGCGCCGAACGGGAGCAGTTTCAGCCGGTTATAACCGTTCTGAACGCCAATCTCCGCGCCGATATATTTGGAAAATTCCCAGGTTCCGCGTCCGCCCCAAACGCCGCTCGAGCCGAATCGTTTCACGGATGCGTTGTGGCCCTGCCCAAACTGGAACCACTCGTATCCTCCAAAAACGTTCAGATCGACAGTCGAATAGCCGGATTGCGCTACGTTTTTGCTGGAAGCTGCTGTTTTCGTATCCTGTGCTGCGAGGGGGCCCGTAATTGCCAACGCGGCGCAAACAGCCATGGCAGCCGAACGCCATTTTTGCGCGCGTGAGTCAGACCTCTGAGTCATCAAAATGCTTTCTCCTTGATGGAAGTGGAAAAGACACCGCGTCTCGGGAACAGCGCAAAGAGCCGGTCGGGAGCCGCGGGGAGAACACACAAGGACGCTGGCCCGGAATTGCTCTGACCATCGTCCTGGGTCGGCAGCCAGTGCGGGCCGCCATCGGTTGAGCGAAAAATCCTGCCTCCCTGCGAAACGAAAGCTTCGCCGGGACGCGCGGGATGAAAAAGAACGGCGCTGGCGGTCTCAGCGCGCAAACCGGCGTGCACCGGTGACCACGACAGACATGCATCGCCTGACCGGAATACGCCCGCGGAAGTCGCCGCGAGCGCAACCGACGGATTACCGGAATCGAACGCGACGCCATACCAGGCTGCGCCAGGAACCGGGTTTCCGCACCGTTTCCATGTGGCTCCCGCGTCCGCGCTGGCCAGGGCGCCGCCGGAAACCAGCGCGGCGACAGCCCCTTTCCCGGTGCGGTGCAGGGAGAGCGCATGATCACTTGCGCACTGTTTCCATGCCGATTCACGATCTCTGATGAAAAGGCCGTGCTCCGTACCGGCGAGCAGACGCCTGCCGGATAAGGCCAGAAGCGCGGTGACGCGTCCGCCGGGCGGTGCACTCACGGTTCGCCATGTCTTGCCCGCGTCGGCGGATTCCAGCAGGCTGTGGTAACCGGCGGCGTAGAGCTGCGAAGCATCGTCGGGCGCTGCGCTCATCAGAAGGAGTTCGTCCGAGGGAGGATCGCCCGCATGAACCCATCGTAGGCCCAGATTGCCGGTCCGATAAACTCCGCCTGAAGACGATTCATACACGCTGCTCGAGTAGAGTTCGCTGCCGGAGCCGGTCAGGGTAGTGAAATTGCGGTTGGTGAATCCCACATTGGCGTCGCGGAGCGTCAGGCCGCCATCCGTGCTGAGAAGCAACCCGCCCGTGGGAGACGCGAAGAAGATACGCCCCGACACCCAGGGATCGAAGGCAATCGATTTCACTGACTGCGCACTCACCTTGCGCCAGGAATGGCCCCCATCGGGGGACCGGAGCAGGCCCTCAGTGGTTCCGGCGAATACAATCTGGTTCTGTTTGGGGTCGAGGGCCACGAAGTGGGTCCGGAAGGCCCCTTTTGGAGTTTCGTATCGGGACCAGCGAGCCCCCGCGCTATTGCTTCCGTATACTCCGCTGCAGGCGCTGGCGAAGAGGCGATCCGGTTTCTGCGCATCCACCTGGATACTGAAGACGTCGGAATCGTCGATCATTCCTTCGTGAATGGAATGCCAGGTCGCGCCGCCATCGCTGGTAGCCCAGGGCAGGTGCGTCGTGCCGGCGTAGAGGATCTTCGCGTCACGCGGATGGAATGCCAGGGAGACGACGGGGCGCAGTTCCGAATCGCCTTCCGCCGAGATGCGCTTCCATGCGGCGCCCGCGTTCTGGCTGAGGTACACGCCGGCGCCAGTTCCAGCGGCGATCACGTCCGCGTTTCCCGGCCAGAGAGCCAATGACCAGACGGCCCACCCTTTCGTCTGTGGCAGAAGAGTCCAGGACCGGCCACCATCGACCGTTTTGTAGACACCGGAGACCCAGTTGTTCTCACTTTCGACGCCGGCATACCACGTAGCCGGGGAGCGCGGATCGACTTCCAGAGCGTGCAGAACGCCCGCGAACTGGGCAGGGAAGGGAACGTTTTCCCAGAATGCGCCCCCATTCGTGGATCGGAACAGCAGACCATCCCGCGCCGCGGCGATGACTTCACCCCGGACTGCAGGGACGACTCGGACAATCTCGGCGTCGCCGCCAAACGGTCCCGTGGCATACCAGGCGGCTGGAGCCATTGGACCTCCCACGACAAGGGCCGCCATGAACGCTCCAAGACGAACCGCGAACTGGCCGACTGTTGCAACTCTATTCATCGCCCTGAAAGTGACACGACCTACTATTACTTTCGCACGGGCCAGGGCGGAAGTGAATCGGATTACAAGTTTTCAGCCGCGGCAAGTAGTTTTTCGATGTCGGTGCGCGCGACCTGGCATTATTAGAAAGATGAGGGGAAGGGCTGGATTACCTATTTGTCAGAAGTGATATTAACTAGTGTATTATTATTATCGTTACTGCAGTCGCAAGTCCCTTCCACTCCAGCCTCTCCTCCACCGGACGATCCAGCGAATGTAATTACCAGTACCATGGCGCAGAAGGATTGGGAGCCGAACGCCGATCCGCAATCGCCTGAATGGGATGGCGTGCCGGGAGTCGAAGCAACCAAAGATCTCTTCGGGATGCCGATTTCTCTCCCTCCCACCGAAATCCGGTCCCGATGGACTCGCAAAAATCTGTATCTGCTTTTCATCTGCCCGTACGACGAATTGAATCTGAAGCCGAATCCCGTTACCTCGGAGGAAACAAATAATCTCTGGAATTGGGACGTTGCCGAGGCTTTTATCGGAGCGGATTACCTGAATACGTCGCGCTATAAAGAATTTCAGGTTTCACCGCAGGGAGAATACGTCGATCTCGATATCGATCGGGATGACCCGAAGACGCAGAAAGGCGTCGAGTGGCAATCGGGCTTTTCAGCGTATGGCAGAGTGGATTCGAAAAAGAAGGTCTGGTACGGCGAGATGAAGATCCCGTTCGCCGCTTTCGAGAAAACTCCCAAAGCGGGCGATGAACTACGGATCGGGCTCTACCGCATTCTGGGCGCTGCCCCGAACCGGATTTATCTCGCGTGGCGGCCGACCGGCGCTTCGACTTTCCACGTTCCGAGCGCCTTTGGCAGTCTGGTGCTCAAGTAGTGCGGACCAGGATCAGCAGGCGGCGGCGGCAGCGCTTTTCTGCTGCACGACGGTCAGATTGCGTAATCTCGGGCTTTCGCTGCCGCATTCGCAATGGGTGCGCACGATTTCCGCTGTCAGTCCGGTCCGAGCCCGCAGGATGGGACGGTCAACGGAGTGCAGTTGCGTAACAAGCAACTCGTCGTCATGGACATCCGCAAACACCGTGGCGAGATCGATGTGGATACCGTCATGCGCTTCGCATTCGCGGGCAAGGACGATGCCGTCCCATGCGCGCATGTGCTCGAAAACAGGAACCCCGAAAGCTCGCCAGAGAAGGTCGCGATGATGATCCGCCAGTGGCGAGTCCTGGACCGAGGTTAGAACCACGATCGCGATGCGAAGGCTGGGCAAATCCAGCAGCCCCCGAATCTTCTGGTCCGCCAGCGTCAGGGCCGCATCGAGCGGCGCCACGAGCGCTTCCGGCGCATAAGCGCGCACCCCCTCGATATCCGTACCCGCGAATTCCCGAACGTTCCGCTCCGGATGGAACCCGCCTTCAAGAACGGCGATTCTCCCGGTGAAGGAAACCGGGAACCAAAGTGGCTGCAGAGCGTTGGCCGCGTGTCTATACGGGGGCTGCGAGGGGGGAAGACTGCGCAGCCCGATTTCGGGATCATGGTCCGGATAGTCGATGTCGAGACGATTCAGAACCTTGCGCAGACGGCCAAGGCGGTCTTCGGCAGTCGCGCGCGGGCGGCGCTTCCACCGGAAGAACGGAAGATTCAAGCTGCCGATATAGTGGGGGCCGGAGCTGAAATTCTCATCAGATTTCCTCCCAGCACGAGGCGAGCGGTCTCTTCATCGACGCCGATCTCCTCGAGCGCCGTGATCTGATCGCTCAGGATCTGCTTCACCCAGCCGCGCGGAAACCACGACGAATCCGATCCGAACAGCAGCCGCTTCGGTCCCGCCACATCGAGCGCCTTGCGAAAGACCTGGGCGAGATTCAGGTTCTCCGGCTGGCAGCGCATCCACGCGTTTGAACTGGAAGTGTCGAGGTAAATGTTCGGGCAGAGGTCCGCTACCATCAGGGCCTCGCGGAAATATCCGGCGCCAAAGTGCGGGATAACGAAATTCACGCGCGGAAAATTCACGGCGAGCGCGTGAAGATCGATCGGATTCGAAAACCGCATGTCGAAGTGCGAGGGCAACGCCAGCTTCTTCCGGAACCCGACGCTGAGCATTCCGCAGTGAACGTAGACGAGCGAACCGGGGTGGCCCGAAAGCACCTGCAGCAGGGCGCAAACCTTGTCGTCATGCAGTGAATAGCGGTGCATGGCGGGAAACAGGAAAACGCCGCTCACGTAATCCTCTGTGCGCGCGCTCTCAAAGCGGATATCCGCGCTGGGCAGCGTCGGATTCGCCATGTAGACGGCGGTGAAGCGATCGGGATATTTCCCGACCGCCGCACCTACGGAAGCGGTGTCGTTCGGAATGCTGGCGATCAGCATCGCTCGGGTAATCCGGTTGCGGTCCAGTTCAGCGACCCAGCGGTCGGCCAGATCCTCAGAGGATTGCGGCGCGTCCCACCCCAGCAGCGCGCTTACGTCCGGTGTTCCCTTCTGCTCGGCCAAAGTCCGAAAGAACGCCGGCGAAAAGAAATGGACGTGCGCATCCGCGATGGCGATCTCTCCCCATGGAGTGAGAGCCATCAGAGCCCTCCGAGAAGTCTGGTTGCCCGTTCCACCTGCCCGTTCAGAGCGCGCAGCACTTGGGCGACCTGCTTCGCCTGTTGCTCGGCGTCATCCGGCTTGCCCGCCTCCACGGCTTCCCGGATCCCGGGAAGGGTCTTGACCGCGTAGCCGGTGTACATGCCCGGCGCATAGATCCGGTGCCGGAACCAGGGACGTCCCGGCAGGCCGGGGTCGAGCGTCAGGTCACGCTCGCTGCGGTACAGGATCTGGTTAATCGCGGAGAGCTTTTCGGCCGCTGCCGTATTCATCCTGGGGAGGTCGCGGCCAACGGCGGAATCGAATGCGGCGGCCGTCTTCGTGAGTTGCGCGAGTTCGGTCCGGACTTTCGAGAGATCCGGCTTCCTCTGCTGGTTGGGCAGCTTTTCGATTTCATCGAGGTATCGTCCCACCGTCGCGGCGAAGCGGCCAAACTCGAACGGCAATAGCGGCGCGTCCGCGAGGCGCAGGATGGCGGTGCTGTTCACCTGTGCGAGCGTGCGGCCATAAACGAAATTCGTGTCCGCGAAATGGCTGTACCAGTAGAAGTCGTCGTAATCGGAGTGATAGATGCCGCCGCCGCTGTCACCGCTGAAGCCGAAATCCAGAGTGGCGATTCCGAGATGCTGCAGGAACGGAGTGTAGTCAGAGCCCGAACCCAGCGGAGCGATTCTGTACTCGCCGGCGGGCGGGGTCTCGGGCTGCGGCGGCCCGCTGCCGCGGGCGCGCCGGGAATGCGCTTCCGCTTCTTCCAGCAGCGTCCTGCCGCTCACGGGATCTTTGATATCGCGCGCAATCTCCTGGGTGAAGCTTTCGAGAGTGTGCGAGCCTCCGACGTTCAGGTGGCCTTTATTGTTCGAGTCGGAATTGAGGTAGGCCACCAGTTTCTGAGTGAGTTCGCCGGCGTGCTTCTCCATGAATTCCGTCGAACCGACGAGGCCAAATTCTTCGCCGTCCCAGAATGCCAGCATGATGGTTCGCTTCGGCTTCCATCCCTTGCGCGTCAGTTCGGCCAGCGTTCGGGCGGTCTCCAACAGCGGCGCCGCGCCGGAAAGAGGATCGCTGGCGCCGTGAACCCAGGCGTCGTGGTGGTTGCCGTAGAGAACCCACTGGTCGGGAAATTCGCTGCCGGGAATCTTCGCGATCACGTCATACAGCGGACGCGTCGCGTTGTCCATCGAAACCTTCAGATGAACTTTAGCGCCGCCCGGTCCCAGATGATAAGTGATGGGCAGAGCGCCGCGCCATGCTTCCGGCGCGACGGGTCCGTCGAGGTTGGCCAGGAGCGGCTGCGCATCCGCGTAGGAGATCGGGATGACCGGAATCTTCATGAGCGTCGTCGCTTCGCTCAACGTCAGGCGTTTTGAGCCCGGTTCGGAAGCCCATCCCGGCGAAAGCGGGTCGCCCGGGTAAAGCACCATATCCATGACGCTGCCGCGCTGTACGCCATCGGGCGGACGGAATGCGCCTTTCGGATACACATCGCCCTGAAAATAACCGTCGTCTCTTGGATCTGAATAGATCAGGCATCCGACAGCGCCGTGTTCATAAGCGACCTTCGGTTTGATGCCGCGCCAGCTTCCGCCGTATCTCGCGATGACGATCTTGCCTTTCACGTCGATACCCTGCTGTTTCAGCAGGTCATAATCGGCCGGAACCCCGTAATTGACATAAACCAGGGGTGCAGTGACATCGCCGTCGCCCGAATAAGCGTTATAGCTCGGAACCATGCCGGGGTCGCCGGAGTTCTTGTCGGGGGCGACAGGAGGTTCCTCGAGCTTCGCGCGGAACTGCGTCGGCGCGATCAGTTCGAGTTCCCGAGTCTTTGGCGTCGGCAAGAGCGCTTCGTATTGTTCGATGTGCGCGTCGAGACCGTATTCGCGAAGCTGCGCGAGGATGTACTCGGCGGTCTCCTTCGACTGCGGCGTGCCTGCCAGGTGCGGCTGGTTGGACAGCTTTTCGATGAAGGCGCGGACGCGGGCAGCATCCGGAATCGCGCGGGCCTGCTGCTCCCAGTTGATTTCGG
>DASZUZ010000840.1:0-3298 GCA_035547415.1 Bryobacteraceae bacterium
CATCGACCCGCCCAGTTCTTCCTTCGTGACGTCTTCGTGCGTGACGGTCTTGATGACGTCCGGTCCGGTGACGACCATATAGCTCGTGTTCGCCACCATGAACGTGAAATCCGTAATCGCGGGCGAGTAAACCGCGCCGCCGGCGCACGGACCCATAATCGCCGATATCTGCGGGATCACGCCGCTGGCAAGCGTATTGCGAAGAAAGATGTCGGCATACCCCGCCAGTGACAGCACGCCTTCCTGAATACGCGCGCCTCCGGAATCGTTCAACCCGATGACCGGCGCCCCGACCTTCATGGCAAGATCCATCACCTTGCAGATCTTGCGCGCATTCGTCTCCGAGAGGGAACCGCCGAAAACCGTGAAGTCCTGCGCGAAGACATATGCCGGCCGGCCGTTGATCCGGCCGTGACCGGTCACCAGACCATCTCCGGGAATGACCTGCGACTCCATGCCGAAATCCCGGCAGCGATGCTGCACCAGTTTGTCGAGTTCCTCGAACGTGCCCTCGTCGAGAAGGAGTTCGATACGTTCTCGCGCCGCGAGTTTTCCTTCGCGGTGTTGCCGTTCCCGGCGCTCCGGCCCTCCACCTTCTTCCGCGGCGGCGTGGCGGCGTCGAACTTCCTCGAGTCGATTCATGAACTCAAGGATAATATCGGCCCCGGCCTCAACCCCTCACGCGCGCGGGGCGAAGAGAACGGCCGTTACTCACCGTTCAACGCCTGCTCCGCCTGCTTCGAGTCGAATTCGCCTTCCCATTTCGCCACCACAACGGTCGCGACTCCGTTGCCGATCAGGTTCGTCACGGATCGCATCTCAGACATGAACCGGTCCACCCCCAGAAGCAGCGTGATACCGGCCACCGGCACGGAACCGACAGCGGAAAGCGTGGCGGCCAGCGTGATGAAGCCACCGCCCGTCACGGCGGCCGCGCCCTTGGACGTCAGCATCAGGACGAGCAGCAGCCAAAGCTCGTCCGCCGTGCTGATATGCGTATTCGTCGCCTGCGCGACGAAGATCGCGGCGATCGTCAGATAGATCGCCGTCCCGTCCAGATTAAATGAATAACCGGACGGAATCACAAGCCCGACAACCGGCTTCGAACAGCCGAGTTTTTCCAGTTTCGTCAGCAGCCGGGGCAGGGCGGATTCCGAGGAAGATGTCCCGATGACAAGAAAGATCTCCTCCTGTATATACTTCACAAATTTCCAGATGCTGAAGCGATGGATACGGGCGATCGCGCCCAGCACGATGAAAACAAACAGTCCGCTCGTAAGGTATACGCAGGCGAGCAACTTCCCCAACGGAAGCAGGGTTTTCAGTCCATAGCGCCCGATTGTGAACGCCATAGCGCCGAAGGCCCCGAGCGGGGCGGCGCGCATGATCATCCCAATCACTCCGAAACAGGCATGGCTCGCGGCTTCGAGCGCCCGCACGATCTTCGGGGCGGAATCCAGCCTCGCGATCGCCACACCGAACAGAATCGCCATCAGAAGGACTTGCAGGATCTCGCCTTTGGCGAAGGCGTCAACTGCGGTATCCGGAATGATATTCAGCAGGAAGTCGACCGTGTGGAGCGCTTTCCCGGAACTGGCATACTGCTGGATGGCCTTCGTGTCCAGAGTCGCCGCGTTGGCGTTGATTCCCGCGCCCGGCTGCACCGCCTTGACCACCGCCAGGCCAATCAGCAGCGCGAGCGTCGTCATCGCCTCGAAGTAAAGCAGCGCCTTCAGGCCGACTCGTCCGAGTTTGGACATATCGCCGATATTCGCGATGCCGATCACTACCGTGAGAAAGATAATCGGCGCGATCATCATGCGGATAAGCTTGATAAAACCGTCTCCCAGCGGTTTCATCTGCTGTCCGAGCGACGGGTACAATGCCCCGAGAATGACGCCGGCGGCAATGCCGGCGAGAACCTGAAAATAAAGGGATTTGTGGAAAGGCGACTTTCGGGGCGAGATCATCCGATTGTAACAATGATCGCAGGCAGTCGAATGGCGGACCGCCTCGCCGTGTGTTTTCTGCGATTTACAAAACCTGGGAAGACCCTTCGCTGGTGTATCCTGGAATTGGCAGGCAGATGCAAGTGGTCACTGACATTTTGCCGCAGCCGGAAGCCGTTGCCGGGCATCCATACTCCTGAGACGAAAGAAGATGGCGGATCAACCGAAAGAAGTCGAAGGCCAGCAACAACCAAAGAATGAGCCTCCCCCGCCCCCGAAGCGGCGGCGCAAAATGGGACCGGTGGGCTGGGTCGTCCTTCTGGTCGTTCTGATAGCTGTGGGCGTGGGCGGCGTCATGCTGTGGCGCTATCTGCAGTCCTATGAAGAGACGGATGACGCGCAGATCGACGGCGATATCTACTCGGTAACCAGCCGGATCGCCGGCACGGTAAAAGCCGTTTACGTGGAAGACAACGATCAGGTGAAAGCGGGCCAGTTGCTGGTGGAACTCGATCCGCGAGACTACGCAGTCGACCTCGATCAGGCGAAAGCGGCAGTTTCCGAGTCGCGCGCTCAGGTGGTCGCGGCGCGTCCGAATGTCCCGATCATGATGACTTCAACGGCGACCAGCGTATCGACCTACGAAGCCGACGTTGCGGCGGCTCGGGCCCAGGTGGCGGCTGCTGAGGGAGATTACGCAGCGGTCGTCGCGCAGGTCAGACAGGCGGAGGCCGACAATGTCAAAGCACAGGCGGATCTTGCACGCTACAAGCAGCTCGTAGCAAAGGACGAGATCAGCCAGCAACAATATGACCAGGCGGAAGCCACCGCCAAAGCCATGACGGCTGCCGTGGACGCGCGTAAGGCAAGCGCGGAAGCATCGAAGCGCAATGTTGAAGCGGCACAGGCGAAACTGCAGCAGGCGCAGACTCGCGAGGCGGAAGCCCGCCAGAATGGACCGCGGCAGGTCCAGATGCAGAACGCGATAGTCCAGAGCCGGATGGCCACCACAGCTAAAGATGAAACCATGGTGCAGCAGGCGGTCCTGAATCTCTCTTATACAAAGATCGTCGCCCCCGTCGATGGCATCATCGGCAAGAAGAGCGCCGAAGCGGGACAGCAGGTGTCGCCCGGCCAGCAGCTGATGGCGGACGTTCCTCTCTCCGATCTCTGGGTGACGGCGAATTTCAAGGAGACGCAACTGAAGCAAATGCAGCCCAATCAGCGGGTCACGATTCACGTGGATGCATTCGATCAGGATTACGACGGATTCGTGGAAAATATCGCCGGGGCCAGCGGCGCGAAATTCAGCCTGCTTCCGCCCGAAAACGCGACGGGAAACTATGTCA
>DASZUZ010000841.1:0-3151 GCA_035547415.1 Bryobacteraceae bacterium
ATCGCGCTCGCGCGACCGCCGCGCACCACCCGGCCATTCGTTCATCCCGCTCCGCCGCGCTCATTTGCGGTTCGAACCGGCGCTCCACGCGCCAGAAGCTTTCCACCTCGTCAGCCCCGGTCCACACTTTCTCGGCGATGCCCGCGAGATAAGCCGCGCCCAGCGCTGTCGTCTCCACGTCCAGCGGCCGTACGACGGGCTTGCCCAGGATATCGGCCTGAAACTGCATGAGGAAGTTGTTCACCGTGGCGCCGCCATCGACGCGAAGTTCCTTGATCGGCTCGCCTGAGTTCGCCTCCATGGCGTCGATGAGCTCCCGGCTCTGGAACGCGATGCTTTCGAGCGCTGCCCGGACGATCTCGGCCCGGCCGCTCGATCGCGTCAGGCCGCTGATCGTGCCGCGCGCGTTGGCGTCCCAGTACGGCGCGCCCAGGCCGACGAAGGCCGGCACAAAGTACACGCCGCCGGTATTCGGAACGCTTGCCGCGATGGATTCGGACTCCGCGGCCGTACCGATCAGGCCGAGCGTGTCCCGCAGCCACTGCACCACCGCGCCGGCGACAAATACGCTGCCTTCGACGGCATACTGCGGGGTGGGGTTCAGGGCAGCCGCGCGGGTTCCGAGAAGCCGGTGCGAGGACTGCGGCAGCCGGTCTCCGGCGTGCGTGAGCGCAAAGCAGCCTGTCCCGTAGGTGTTCTTGGACAAGCCCGGCCGGAAGCACGCCTGTCCCGCCAGCGCCGCCTGCTGGTCGCCTGCGATCCCACTGATCGGAATCTCTTCTCCGAATAGATCGGCTTTGATCGTGCCGACGCGTCCGCAGGAGGGCACGATCTCAGGCAGGATCGCGCGCGGCACGTTGAACAGACCCAGCAGATCGTCATCCCACTCGCCGCTCGCGAGATCCATCAGCATGGTTCGCGATGCGTTCGTAAAATCCGTCGCGTGGACGGCGCCGCCCGTGAGTTTCCAGATCAGCCACGTATCGATGTTGCCGAAAAGGATTTCGCCGTCCCGGGCTTTGGATTGCGCGTCCGGCGTGTTCTCGAGAATCCAGCGGATCTTGCTCGCGGAAAAATAAGCGTCGATCACGAGGCCGGTACGCTTCTCGATCAGCGCCGCGTAAGGCGATTTCGCGAGTTCGGCGCAGAAATCCGCGGTGCGGCGGCATTGCCAGACAATCGCGGGCGCGATCGGTTCGCCGGTGCGGCGGTCCCACAGGACAGCGGTCTCGCGCTGGTTGGTAATCCCGCAGGCGACTACTTCCTTCGGCGCAATCCGCTTCTCGTCGAGAACGGACCTCGCGGCGCGCATCTGCGCATCCCATATCTCGACAGCGTTCTGCTCGACCCATCCGGGCTGGGGGAAACGGGACTCGACCGGTACCGCCTGCATGGCAATGCGCTCTCCGCGCTCGTTGTAGAGCGCGGCGCGGGCGCTCGTGGTTCCTTCGTCCAGCGAAAGTACGTAAGGCACTTGGAAATTATAGACTGCGGCATAATGAGGAGAGACCTATGTTCTTCCGCCGTGAGCGCCCGAAAAAACTGACGTTCGATGACTATATGAGCGCGGCCCGATCCGCCGGATTTCGCACGGAATCCGCGGGAGGCGGAAAAACACGGATCGAGCGCGACGGCGTCGCGGCGGTGGTCGAACCGGGCATGGAAGACGTGCCGCGTTTCATCACGCGCGCCGGTATTGCCATCGGCAACGAGATTGGCACGCTGACTGACGGCGGCTTCCAGAAGTTTTTCACGACTCCCGGCGGAAAACGCAAGCCTGCGCTGGCCCCGGAACTCCGGGCGATCCAGAATTTCCAGGAAGACCTGCGTGAAGCGCTCGGGCTGACCAGCCTCTACAACGAATCGCTGGGAACCGTTTCCAACCTCTACCTCTACGATCGGGTGGAAGGCCGCGACCAGGGCAGGCACAACAAGCCCTGGGAAACGCCGACGCCCGCCTCCCACTGACGAATCGACGCCGGTCCCTATAATCGGAACGAGTGCTGCACGAGCTGGTAGTTGAAAACTACGCCGTGGTGGACCGTCTCCGAGTGCGGTTTCATTCCGGGCTGAATCTGCTGACCGGCGAGACGGGAAGCGGAAAATCCATTGTGGTCGACGCGCTGGGCCTGCTGCTGGGCGGGCGCGCGTCAGCGGACATGATCCGGTCGGGCGCGGAACGCGCGCGCGTTTCCGGCATCTTCGACGGCGTCGCCGGTTTCGATACCGAAGAAGGCGAACTGCTCCTCGAGCGGGAGATTCTTGCGAACGGCAAGAGCCGCATTTACGTGAACAACAGGCCCGCCACGGTGGCGGTTCTCAGGGAACTCGCGCCGCAGCTTGGCGACATCCACGGCCAGCACGACCAGCAACTGCTGTTCGATCCCGCGGCGCAGCTTTCCATGCTGGACAGTTTCGCGGGAGCGCGTGAGCAGCGGAGCAAGGTTCGGGATCTGTTCCTGGAGTGGAAGCGCGTGACGGACGAGGTCGCGGAACTCGAAGGCGCCGACCAGGAAAAACTGCGCCTGCTCGATTTGTGGCAGTTTCAGCGGAAGGAAATCGAAGCGGCCGAGTTGCTGCCCGGCGAGGATACGGAACTCGAGGCCGAGCGGCGCGTCCAGCAGAACGCAGGCCGTCTGCTCGAAACCGCCGGGGCCGCGTACGAGGGGCTGTATGAGGCTCCGGAGTCCGCGTGGAGCGTCGTGCGGTCCGTCGTGAAGAGATTGGATGACCTGGCGCGTATTGATGAGACGATGGCTCCCGTTCGGCAATCGATCGAGCCGGCTCTGATTGCGATCCAGGATGTTTCCTATGCGCTGCGCGACTATCTTGGGCGGCTGGAAGCGAATCCGGCGCGGCTCGAAGAGATCGAGAACCGTCTCGCCGCGATCGACAAGCTGAAGCGGAAGTACGGCGGGTCGGTCGAAGAGATTCTGGCGTTTCTCGAAGACGTGACCCGAAAGATCGGAGAAGTCGAAACGGCGGGCGAGCGCCTGGAAGCGCTGCGGCGCGAGCAGAAGAAGCTCGAAGGGCAGTACGAGAAGGCCGCGGCGATCCTCACGAAACAGCGTAAAGAGGCCGCCGGTGAACTGGCGAAGCGCGTGGAGCAGGAACTGAAGCCGCTCGCCATGGAGCGCACGGTATTCCGGAT
>DASZUZ010000842.1:0-9710 GCA_035547415.1 Bryobacteraceae bacterium
AGGGCGCGACGCTCATCCTGAACAAAGCGCACCATTCGCTGCCTTCCCTGGGCGAAACGTGCCGGCGCCTGACCCGTGAACTGCGTTTCCTGGTCGGCGCGAATATCTACATGACCCCGGCGAACGCCCGGGGCTTCAGCAAACACCGCGACGATCACGACGTTCTCATCCTTCAGATCGACGGCCGAAAAACGTGGATTATCTATCCGGCGGACGGCCCGGCCGTCGAGCTTGAACTGCGCCCGGGCGATCTGCTTTTCCTGCCCCGGGATTTCTGGCACGAAGCCCGGTGCGAATCCTCTTCGTCCGTGCATGTGACGCTGAGCCTGAATGCATCCACCGGGTACGAGTTGCTGGAGGAACTGACTGCGGTCGCGCGGGAACGGCCTGAGTTTCGTTATCCAATTCACCACGGATTCGAATCGCAGGCCGCGCGGCAGAACTTCGATCTCGATTTCGAGGGAAAGGTTCTGGCTCTCCTCCGTGAGGTGACAGGCAGCGGCCTGCTGGAGCGGCGGTTTGCGGATCTTGTAAAAAATCAGCGGCAGGGATGGCGCGGCCGATTCTCCGATATTGTCCATCTGGATGAGATCACGCCGGACACCGTCCTTTGCGCCCGACCTGAGATCCTCAGCCGCGTTACGAGCGATGGAAAATCACTGTTCTTCGAGTTCGCGGACAGCAGAATTACGGTTCCCGTTTTCCTGAAGAGTTGCCTCGACCGGATCGCGAGCGGAGAACCGTTCGCCGTCAAGGAACTTCAGGGGCTGATCACGGAATCCGGCAAACTCGAGCTGATCAGACAGTTTGTGCAGCACGGTTTTCTTGCGATCGTAAGGCGGTAGCGCCCGGATCCGCTTTCAAGCAGACAACCGCGCCGAAGTCGCCCCAGCGATAGAAGGCCGTGGCGGAGAATCCGGCCTCGGCTAATTCGTTCTCCAGCTGCCTGCGTGTGAACTCATGCCGCGGGCGGCCGGGGAAGGTTGCTCCGCGATCGAAGACGGGGCGGCGGAACGTGCAGACCCGAACGGCGTTCGCCACGCGCGGTGTCCAGATTGCCAGCCCGCTGCGCGCCGAGCCGATCGCGGCGGACACGAGGACGGGGGATCCGGGCCGCAGATGCGCGCCGAGGGCCTTCATGAAACGGATCCGGCGCTCACGCGGCGAGATGTAGGTGTAACCGTTCCAGCCGATAATCAGGGCATCGTAGGTGTCCTGAATCTCTGGAATCCGGCAGGGCGGCGCCCAATCGAGCCGGGCCTGAATCATTCTCTCCGTGAGCGCTTTCCGGCCGGCCGTGACCATCGCCCGGGAGCATTCAAAGCCGTCCGCCGCAAAACCTTTGCGTGTGAGGGCGATGATCTCGCGTCCTCCGCCCGCGGCTGCCACCAGTACCCGGCCACTCGCGCCGAAGTGCCGATCGAGAATCAGGTTCTCCCAGAACTGCAACCCGGAATCGAGATACGCCGCGCCTGTATACGCCACGCCTTGACCGTAGCTTTGCTCTGAAATCAGATCGGAGACACTTTCCGGGAGCAAGCCCATCCACACGCCTTCGAATAAAACCTGCATTGCGCCGTGCGCTCTTCGGAAAATGCGGTGAGTCGCAAGAAAACACGCGGAGAGAAGAGGGCGCAACGCCATGAAAGGCCAAGGATAACAGAGCGTTCCAGAGTCGATGCGGAAAAATCAGAAGCGCGAAAGATCGAAAGTCGCCGGCTTCATTCGCCAGGAACGAATGGCCGTGATCGTGGCCTCACCGTCGGCGAAGGCTTCGATACCCAGCGGTCCCGACCAGGTGTCCACCGTCTGGAAAATCGCCGCCGCGCCGTCGTTGGCATAGACCTCCATCACGCGCTTATCGAGTAAAACGCGCAGTTTTACCGTTTTTCCGACGGCGGCGAATCCTGTTACATCGCCAACCTTGAGCGCACCGTTCCTCGGCGTGAATCGGATCTCCGTCCCGCGGACACGCAGTCCGGCGGGCGCGCCGGCAGTAATCTCGCACTGGAGGTCGAGGCAGTCACCGGAGATCAGCGACCTGGACGCCCTTTGAAGCGTCATATCCGGAAGCCGGACGGGCGTTTCGCGGAGCGTCTCTATTTCGGAGACAGGAGCCTGCCGCAGATCGCCGAGATCGCTGAGCGAGAGGACTCGTGGAATCGCCATGACGGAATTCCATCCTTTATCGGCCGGAGTTTCCGTCTTACCCCAAAGCCAGAGCAGGGTTCGGCCCGCAGGGTCCACAGAGATATTGCTCGCGTAAGATTTGCCGGGGTCCAGAATCCCCTGCCTCTCCGGAATAAACCGGGGCTGCTTGAGATCGAGTTCACCGACGAAATACTGCATCGGCCCTTCAGGCGATATGAGAAGAACCCATTTGCGGCCGAGGCGGAACAGGTTGGGACATTCGATGTTCCAGATGGCGCGATCCGGATGGACGAAGATAGGGCCGAGATGCTTCCAGTCTGTCATCGCCGCGTTACGGGCCTGGTATAGCTGAACGGCGCCTTGCCCCCCGGACTGCCGAAGATTTCCGCCGCAGACCATGTATGTCGATCCGGCTTCCCGAAACAGAAACGGATCGCGCCATTCATTCACGGTCAGGCCGCCGTGGGACTTCACAGTCAGGATCGGATTGGCGGGAGATTTCTTCCAGTGGATCAGTTCGTCGTCCTGCGGTTCGGCCAGCCACTGTTCGGGAGGGCGATTGCCTATGCTCGTGTAGAAGACGCGCGGGCGGCCATCGGAGGCGAGAATAGCGCCGCCGGAAAACACGTGTTCTTCGCCCTTGTCCTTCGAAGGCCCGAGCGCAATGGGCAGGTGTTCCCAATTAACCAGATCACGGCTGCGGGCGTGCCCCCAATGCATGTGGCCCCATTCCGAGCCGTAGGGGTTGAACTGGTAGAAGAGGTGATGCCAGCCTCGATAGAAGATCGTGCCGTTCGGATCATTGTGCCATTGCGCGGGCGAATGGAAATGGAAGACCGGGCGGCCAGGATCGGCAGCCGCCTTCGGAATGGCCTGGCGCGCCGCGTCCATTGCTTCCGCGATGACCGTTCCATTCTCTTCAGCCCGCGAGAAGCGGCAGCCGACGACTGCTCCCAGAGTGGACTGCATCATCATCCGGCGACTGACGCGCATGGTGAGATACTACCGAATCTGGTTCTTACGGGAAAGCCGATCGAAATTCGTTACCGCGAAGGTCTGGTGGATACCAGAGGGAACCCCGCTCACGCGTGTACTTTCATTCGCGACCGTCTGATTGTGCTGGATCGGGATCTGAAGGCCGACGCAAGCGAGCACGGGCGCATTCTGCTGCACGAACTCTTTCATTTCGCCTGGGTGCGGCTCGGCAATCCGGCGCGGCGTGAATGGGAGGATCTGCTCGGTATGGAGTGGCGCCGCCGCGCGAGAGGAGAGGCGGGCTGGTCGGCGGAATGGCGGAAGAAGGAATTGCAGGATAGTGATGCGCGGGAGCGGTCGCGCCGCTGGCGGGAATATTGCTGCGAGAGCTTCTGCGACACGGCCGCCTGGCTGTGGGGCGGGCAGGAAACCGAACTGACGCTGGCTCGCCGCTGGCGATGCGGCCGGCATGCCTGGTTTGAGCGTCGTATCGGGATTCGCGACATCCCGATATAATCGAAAGTGAAGTGAAATATCTGCGTCCGGCATTCATTGGACTGGCGGCTCTCCTCCTGGCGGGAAGCGCCTGCTCTCGCCACGAACCCGCCCGAAAAGCCGTCAAGGACGACAAAGAGCGCAAGGCGGCGCCGGACTTCGCGCTGAAAGACGCGAACGGAAATGTCGTCCATCTGTCCGATTTCAAAGGAAAGGTCGTTCTGCTCGATTTCTGGGCCACCTGGTGCGGTCCCTGCAATATCGAGATTCCGTGGTTTACGGAATTCGAGCGCCGGTACAAAGACCGCGGCTTCGAAGTTCTGGGCGTTTCCATGGATGACGACGGATGGAAGGCGGTGACGCCATTCATCGCGGAGAAAAAGATCAATTACAGGATAGTGCTGGGAGACGACAAGACCGGAGATCAGTATGGCGGCGTGGAGGCTCTGCCGACCACGTTTGTGATCGACCGGGACGGGCGCGTGGCTTCCGTTCACGTCGGCCTTTCCAGCCGGAAGGATTTCGAAGATGCGATTGAGAAGCTGCTGGATGCTCCCGCTGCCAACGCTCGCGCTGGCAATGGCGCTCACCGCGCAGATGAGTCCTAATCTGACGGTCAAGCCCGTTCCGACCGTCAAGGCCGCGAAGGGCTCCACGGCGGAAGTGACCTTGAAGGCGAGCTTGCCCTCCGGATATCACGCCAACAGCAACAAGCCTGCCGAAGCGTATCTGATTCCGCTCACGCTCAAGTGGACCGGCGGACCGTTGCAGATGCTGTCCGTCACCTATCCGCAGGGGACGATGGAGAAGTATTCGTTTTCCGACAAGCCGCTCTCCGTGGTCACCGGCGAGTTCTCGATTACCACAAAGTTCCGTGTCCCTGCCGAAGCTGCTTCAGGACCCGCGGCCCAGACAGGCACATTGCGGTATCAGGCATGCGACAACAAGGCCTGTTATCCACCGAAAAACGTGCCGGTCAACGTTACTGTCAGCGTGGAATAACCCGGTCTGCTTCAGTCGGGGAGAATGCGGATCAGGAGGAAGCGCTTCGATCCTCTTCGATGCGCTCCTCCTCGCCGTGCAGAAGCGTTTCTTCGATCAACGACGCAATCTGTTCCGATTTGTCTTCGAAGTGTTGCAGTTTCTTCTCGGCCTGACGCAACTGATCCGCCAGATGAAGACATGCCATTACGGCGACGCGGGTTGAATCGCCGGAAGCGGTACGATTCGCGATGGACGCCATCAGCTCATCGACCTGATTCGCGATCGACACCACTTCGGTGGGATCGTCATCGGCGAGCAGCGTGTAGATCTGGTTGAAGATGTGAACGCGAACGGGCTGCCTGGTCATGATGGCTGGACAGTTGCGACCGCCGTCCCCATTCTACGGGACTTCTTCGTAACGGGATTTAAGCAGCGCCGAGCTGATCGATGTGGTCGAGCAGTTTTTCGAGGCGACCCCGGACCTGCTGGCGTTCAGCGCGGAGAGCTTCGAGCTCTTCAGTAAGCCTGGTGTTTTCATTTTGCGTCTGTTCCCAGGCTTCCTGCGTTTCGGCGAGTTCTTTCAGGGCGGCGTCTTTCTCCTGGCGGAGTTTCGCCACGAGCGTCACGGCCTGCTGGATTCGTTCTTCCAGCCGGCCGAGCGCGTCGATTTCCTGATCCTCAATGAGCGCCATTGAGAGCTGCCCTGGCTTGTGCCGCAAGCTGCGCAAACTGCGCTCCATCCGCTGTCGCCGTTTCGGCAAGCACCTTGCGGTCGAGCTCGATCCCGGCAACTTTCAGTCCATGCATGAACTGGCTGTAAGAAAGGCCTGCCTCACGCGCGGCTGCGCTGATGCGTACAATCCAGAGGGAGCGATACTGCCGCTTCTTTTGCTTGCGGCCGGTATAGGCGAACTTGAGAGCGCGCTCGACAGCTTCCTGCGCGGCGCGGTGCAGTTTGCTCTTCGTTAAAAAATAGCCGGACGCGCGCTCCAGCGTTTTGGCGCGGCTTTGCCGACGTTTAGTACCACGTTTTACTCTTGGCACGTTTGATCTCCTGGTTAGTTATTCGTAAAAATGCGGCAAATCGGGCACGTGCGGTGGCTCCGTTCGCTCGCGTCGCTCAATCCCGTTTAGTACGGGATCATGCGCTGCAGTACGGCCTGATCGGCCTTGTCGGCGACTACCGACTGGTGCAGCTTGTTCTTCCTTTTGCGCGGCTTGGACGTGAGGATGTGGCGAGCAAACGCATGCGCCCGCACAACCTTTCCCGTCCCGGTCTTTTTAAACCGTTTAGACGCACCTTTGTGGGTCTTCAGTTTTGGCATGGCAATATCCGGGAAACTAAAAGTTTAGCATAACGGGCCGCCGGGAAGCCCCGAAAGGGAGTTCCAGAACGGGTGGTCTCGTCAGGCTTCGCGCCGGGCGAGTACAATGAGCGTAGCAATGTACTGCACCCCAGGGGGCGGGCGCACACTCAGCCAATTTGCGCTCGTGAGTTACATCCCCGATCCACTCGCCCGGTTTCTCGATCGTCTCCGACTCGACCTCACCCCGGACTGTAAGCCGCGGGCTCATGTGACGGTGCTTCCTCCGCGCCCGCTTTCTCCGACGGCGCATCTCAAGTCGACGATTGAAGAACTGGCAGAGGAATGCAGGATCTCCCCGCCTTTCGAAGTCGTGCTCGGGGACGTGGATATCTTTCCCGTGACCAACGTGATTTACGTGAATCTGGCGCGCGGCGAACGTGAGTTGCACGCGCTGCACGAGAATCTGAATTCGGGCCAACTGGAATACGACGGGCCGTTTCCCTACCACCCTCACATCACGATTGCCCAGGACATCGCACCCGGGCAGGTGCAGGAACTGGCGGCGATCGCGCGGGAACGCTGGGCTTCCTATGACGGTCCCCGGGGTTTTCCGGTGGATTGCTTGTCCTTCGTTCAGAACGTCGCTCCGGGGACCTGGCTCGATGTAGCGAGCCTGCCGCTGGCGGTTCCCGTATCAGCGGGCCGGTGACGCGGCGCGCCGCGTTTCGGCTTCCAGCGCTTCACAGACCGCCGCAGTGACCTGATTCGTGGTCGCGATGCCACGGAGATCTGGCGTATGCAGCGAAGGTTCCGCCGTCACTTTTTCGATTGCTTTCATGAGCCGGGCAGCGGCGTTTTCCTCGCCGAGGTGAGAAAGCATCATCACGGCCGACCAGAAAGTTCCGATGGGGTTCGCGATTCCTTTGCCTGTGATATCGAAAGCAGACCCGTGGATCGGCTCGAACATCGAGGGGAACATCCGTTCCGGATTCAGGTTCGCGGTGGGTCCGATTCCGATTGAGCCGGCGAGAGCGGCCGCGAGATCGGAAAGAATGTCGGCGTGGAGATTGGTGGCCACAATCGTGTCGATCGACCGGGGCTTCAGCGTCATGCGCACGGTCATGGCGTCGACCAGCATTTTGTCCCAGGTCACGTCGGGGAAGTCGCGCGCGATTTCCGCCGCAATCTCGTCCCACATCACCATGCCATTGCGCTGCGCGTTCGATTTCGTCACGACTGTCAGCAGTTTGCGCGGGCGGGATTGCGCGAGCTGGAAGGCGAAGCGCATGATGCGGGCCACTCCGGCGCGGGTGAAGATCGAGACGTCCGTGGCGACCTCCTCGGGCAGACCGCGGTGCGAGCGGCCACCGTGGCCGGAGTACTCGCCTTCGGAATTTTCGCGCACGATGACCCAGTCGAGATCGGCCGACCCGACGCCGCGCAGCGGGCTTTCGATTCCGGGCAAGATGCGCGCGGGACGAACATTCGCGTACTGATCGAAGGGCTGGCAGATGGCGAGGCGGAGCCCCCAGAGAGTGACGTGATCGGGTACATCGGGCGCGCCGACCGCTCCGAAGTAGATGGCGTCGAAGTCGCGGAGCCGGTCCAGCCCGTCCGACGGCATCATGGCGCCGTGTTGTTTGTAATAATCCGAGCCCCAGTCGAAGTGCCCGAAATCGAGCCGGAATCCGCCGTCCGTCCGGGCGCAGGTCTCAAGCACCTCGATTCCGGCGGCGATTACTTCTTTGCCAATGCCATCGCCGGGAATGGCCGCAATCCTGTAGCTACGCATCAGCTTCGATGATATCGGGGCCGGTCGGACCGCTTGCCAGTCCGCTTTCCCCAAGGTCGCAAATTGTACGATGATGAACAGGCGGCGGATCGGATCGAATCGGGTTCATGGTGAACGTTCCCACAAAATCAGAGTTCAGGGTCCCGCTGGAATGGTTTGTCGAACTGGACAACTGTCCCTCGCCGGAGGGATTGCCTGACGCCGTGGGCGATCGTTATTTGTGCCGCCACAATCCGATCTTTGCCGCCATTCGCAGGGCCGCGCTTCGATATGGATACCGCTTCTCGGCGGAGGATACGCCATTGTGGCGGGACTATCAGGCGTTTTCTCTGATGACCCTGCACCGCATCCTGGAAAGCAAAACCATCCCTTACCTCGATAACGGAAACTGCTTCCGGCGACTGACGGAGAATCATCGTGGCGCGAGGATCCCCCCGGATTTTCTCATCAGAAATCTCCGATCGAATCACGCGTTTCACGAATCCGCGCATGGCGTGGCGCACGCGGTCCTCGGGCAAATGCGCGCCGATGGCCGGGTAGCCGGTGGCGCGGAGAACGAAGAAAGAGTCGTGGAGGCGATCCTTGCGGAATCATTCGCGAACACGGTGGAAGCACTCGGCTCCACGGTGCAGCGCCAGCCGCTCTCCGACGCAGTGTTTTACGGACTCAACTCCTATATGGCAGCGGGCAAGCGAAAGCAGACGTTGATGCGCGCCGCGGAGCAACTGGGAGACCGGGGCAGGTTCACGCTCTTGTTTCTCGCCTACTTCGAAGCGAATCTGGCTGCAGGAGCGCCGGACGATGAGCTTCGCGGGAGGATCGCGCGTGTCGCAGGATGCGATTTGGAACACTCCGACGTCGTGAAAGATCTCATTAACGCCAGTTTCGGCCTCAATAAAGGATTTCGCGACGAGACAACACCGATCTATTTCGCTCTGCTGGGCCGCGAATGCGAGTACGGCGAACTGAAGGAAAGCCGGTGGCTGGAACAGCCCGATCATGGGGCATTTGCGCGAGAGCTTGCGGAGCGGTTGTTTTCGGAGATCAGTGGCGAATTGTCCGGCGCGATCGCATCCTGAGTCAACCGGGACTGGGACCGCGATGTCGTCCGCTTACGTCACGATATTGTTGCGGATGGCATAACGAGTCACTTCGGCGTTGGTTTTCATGCCGAGTTTCTCGAGCAGGCGCGCGCGGTAAGTGCTGATGGTCTTGTCGCTGAGGGAAAGGGATGCGGCAATCTCGCCCACCGTTTTGCCGGACGCGATCATGCACATCACCTGAAATTCGCGGTCGGAAAGGGATTCGTGGAGCGGCAGGTCCGAACCGCGCTCGAGGTCGCGAATCAGCTTCTCCGCCATGATGGCGCTGACGTACCGGCCTCCGCCGATTACTCTGGCAGTCGCTTTCACCAGTTCCGCACGGGGACTGTCTTTCGTCAGATACCCGGCGGCGCCCGCCTTGAAGGCGCGGCGCGCATACTGCTCCTCCGAATACATGCTCAGGATCAGCACTGGCAGGCGGGGGCGCAGTTGCTTTATCTCGCGGAGCAGTTCGAGTCCGCTTTGCCCTCCGAGAGAAAGATCGATAATGGCCGCATCCCAGTGCTCTTCCTGAACCATGCGCAGGGCATCCGAGACATTGGACGCCTCACCGAATCTGAACGCGCCGGATTGCTGTTCCCCGAGAATTCGCCGAACGCCGTCCCGAACCACATCGTGGTCATCAATAATCAGCACTTTCTTCATCGCTCAGTCTGTTCCGCGCACAGGCCGAGATACGAGAACGGGTTTCGCGGGCAGACGGAGCGGCAATAGCTGATTCTCACTCATATTCAAGTTAATGAGCCGATCCCGGGGAATGTATCAGGCCAGACTAACCCAGGCTGTCCGAATTCGCCTTACGTGCTGTCGGACTGGTTTGTACGCGCAACGGTATTCGAACCGTGATGGCTGTTCCTTCGCCCTCGATTCCTTTGATTTCGAACTGTCCTCCGACAAGCCGGG
>DASZUZ010000843.1:0-6221 GCA_035547415.1 Bryobacteraceae bacterium
GCAGGCGTTCCTTTCGATGGGGCCTTTCATGGACATCGAAATCACTCGCGCCGTGTTCGATCGCGTGGTCAGATCATCGGAGATTCTCGGCATTGACGCGGATTTTCGGGCGCGCGTCCAGGCGGCCGGCGCGAAGCTGCCGCCATTCCGGATTGGCAAAAACGGCCGGCTGCAGGAATGGCAGGAGGACTACGAAGACGCCGAGCCGGGCCACCGGCATATGTCGCATCTGTTCGCGCTGCATCCGGACAATCAGATTACGCCTCGCGGAACGCCGGAACTCGCACAGGCGGCGCGGCGGGCGCTCGAACTTCGTCTCGCGAACGGAGGCGGCCACACTGGCTGGAGCCGCGCGTGGATCATCAACTTTCGTGCACGGCTCGACGAGGGAGATCTGGCATGGGAGAACATGCAGGCGTTGCTCACGAAATCTACCTTGCCGGATCTGCTGGATACCCATCCACCCTTTCAGATCGATGGCAACTTCGGCGCGACGGCGGCTGTTGCGGAGATGCTGCTGCAAAGCCAGAACGGCGAGATCGAAATTCTGCCCGCTTTGCCGAAAGCCTGGGCCGAAGGGTCGGTTCGCGGTCTGAAGGCGCGGGGCGGTGTAGCGGTGGACATTACCTGGCGGGGCGACGGCAAAGGGGAGGTCACGCTGCGTCCGCAAGTGACCAGCGACGTGCGGCTGCGAATGCCGGACGGTAAGACAACCACCCCTCACCTGAACGCCGGCCAGTCGGCTCGCTTCTCTTTTTAGTCAGCCAGCAATTCCACGTAATTCACGCTCGGCTCGCACGCTCGCAGGGCGAGAGACGCGACAAATCCAGCCGGAGCTATCAGGTCAATGACTCGCAGGTCGCACGGGGGAAGATCCATTAAACTGGAGCCGGTCGCTTTGGTCCGCGCCTCGCGGCGCGTCCACTCGTGCCAGAGCGCGTCCGTTGTACCGCCGAGCCCCGGTTCCCCGATCCTGTGCAGAAGCTTTCCGATGTCGAGATCCTCGCGGATTTTCTCCAGATCCACCCCGACCGGGGCATGGCGGCTGACCGCGATCATGGCCCATCCCGAGGAGTGGGAAAGATTGAATTCGATCCCGGCGACTGCGGGTTTCCCATGCTGGCCCAGGGTAAATTGGATCTCCGCGGGCGTAATCCCGAGGTACTTGCCGAGGATCAGCCGTAGTGCGGACCGCGCATGGGTCCAGTGAATGCGGTCACGCTCGAACCGGAATCTCGCGGCGCGATCCCGCTCTTCGGGGGAGAGAATTACGCGACGGGGAACGTCGAGAGATATCGTCCACACATCAACCGCGCAGGTATTCATGCCTTGTCGGATTTGCCCATCGCCGGAACCGCATGCTGACGCGCTCCGCTGACGATTTTTCAGTGTAGTGCGTGCGTCACAATGGGAAGTTCCGATGAAATCCTGGATCGCTCTATTCGTGGCCGCGCCACTCGTGTATGCGCAGCAGGCGCAGCATCAGACCGTTGTTGTGACGGGCGCCGCGGAGCCCACGCCGCTTGCTGAAGCCGACCGCGACGTTACGGTACTGGCGTTGCCGGCGCAGCAGCGGCCCCTTTTCGATTCGTGGTTCGATCTGCTCCAACTCGATCCGACGCTCGATCTGCAACAGCGCGCGCCGGGCGGATTCCTCGGCGACCTCTCGATCCGTGGCGCGACGTTCGGCCAGACCCTCGTGCTGTTAAATGGGATGCGCGTGAACGATGCGCAGACCGGTCATTTCAATCTGGATCTGCCGGTCCCGCTGGATACGGTCTCCAGCATTGAGGTGATGAAAGGCTCCGGATCGGCTCTGTATGGTTCCGACGCCATCGGCGGCGTGGTCAATGTACGGACTCAGCCCGCCGAGGGGCCGGAACTCCGTCTGTTCGCCGGAGCCGGGAACTACGGAACGAACGAAGAGCACGGGATCGCGTCCTTCGGAACGCCGCGATATTCGGAAGAACTGGGCTTCGCCCGCGATTTTTCATCGGGATTCGCGCCGGATCGCGATTACCGCAATCTGGCCCTGAGTTCATTGACGATGCTCCGCGGCGCCAGTCTGCTCTTCGCGTACAGCGACCGGCCTTACGGCGCCGATCAGTTTTACGGCCCGTATCCTTCGTGGGAGCGCGTCAAAACGTGGTTTGCGTCGGGACACGAGAACTTTGGCGACAACACGGAAGCGAGTTTCGCGTACCGCCGCCACACCGATCTGTTCGTTCTTTTTCGCGACGCCCCTCAGATCTATACGAACCGGCACGTGCTCGACAGCTGGCAGGGCGATCTCCGCCGCCATGACAATCTCCCGCTGCACGCGGTGCTGAGTTACGGCGCCGAAGGACTCGGCGAAAAGATCGACAGTACGAACCTCGGAATGCGCAGTCGTACTCGCGGCAGCGGATACATCTTTTACGACCTTCGGGCTGTGCGGCGCTTTTCACTTTCCGCCGGAATTCGCGAGGAGGTTTATGGATCCGGGCAAGTCGCAACGAGTCCATCCCTGAGCGGCGCCGCCTGGCTTTCGTCGCGATTTAAACTGCGCGCTTCGGCGAGCCGCGCATTCCGGTTGCCGAGCTTCACGGACCTGTACTACTCGGATCCCGCGAACATTGGCAACCCCAACCTGAAACCGGAAAGCGCAACCAGCTATGAGGCGGGCCTGGATGCTTATTTTCGGACCAACCTCCACGCGGCGGTAACGGTGTTCCAGCGACGGGACAGCGACGTCATCGATTACGTGCGAGCGGACCAGAATTCCCCCTGGCAAGCCACAAACTTCGACAAACTGCATTTTACGGGCGTGGAGGCCTCGGTTGTCTATGAGCCGCGCGCCGGCCAGCGGATCACGGGCAGTTTCTCCGCGTTGCGCGGAATCGATGCTTCCGGGTCCGTGCTGCTCAGTAAATACACGTTCAACTACCCGGTCCGCGATGCCGTCGTCGAATGGACGGGTGAGATCGCGGGCCGCGTCGTGGCGCGAACCCGCGTCGGTGTCGTCGACCGGCTCGCCCGCAGCCCGTATGCCGTCTGGGATGCCTCCGCCGGCTACAGCCGGGGTCCGGTCCGTCCTTTTCTTCAGCTGACGAATATTACGAGCACGGTTTATGAGGAGATCCCCGCGGTACCGCTGCCGAAACGCGGGGTTCTGGGCGGTCTGGAGATCGTCTGGCGCTGATTCCGCGCCCGCCGACGTTGCGGCTGATCCGTTCGCATTACGGCCATAAAGTCTGCCTTTGTTTCTGCCGATAAAAAGCAGGGAGAAGGTGCATTGGTCATTCTGCGGCTGAACCATACGAAGAACGATCAGGAGGTGGCCGAATCCGCTGTTTCCGCCTTTCGAGCCAGTTTGCTGGCAATGGCTGCCTGCGGACAGCGCGCCATTCCGAATGCGGGGTCGGAGCTTTGTGGAAAACTGACGGGGATCGGGAATTCTCTTCAGGGACAACCGGATCCACAAACCCTGAACGAAGCTGCCCGCAGGACGGAACAGGAACTCGTCGCATGGGCGGATTGGGCAGTTCGCTACCGGGACGAAAGCGAACGGGAGATGAGAGAGATCGTCGCGGCGGTTGCCCAGGCGGCCGACGCGATTGGAAAACGCGACGAGAGATACTCCCGCGACATCTCCCAAATGACGGGCAAACTCCGCACGATTGCGGGTATGAATGACCCCTCGTTGATCCGGTCCTCCCTGACAGAAGCCGCCGCTGCTCTGAAAGTCTGCGTGGAAAAGATGGCTGAGGACAGCAGGATTACGCTTCAGCGGCTAAACTCGGAGGTCGAGCAGTGCCGCACGCGTCTTGAGGAATCGGAACGTGTTTCCACGCTCGACCCGCTCACCGATCTGGCCAACCGCCGCGGATTCGAGCGCCGGCTGGAATGCTGCCTGCGCGCCGCTGAGCCATTCTGCCTGATTCTGATCGACCTGAACGGTTTCAAGACTGTGAACGACCGCTACGGGCATCTGGCCGGAGACGATCTGCTGAAACAGTTCGCGCTCGAACTCCGTGCGCAATGCGCTCCGTCTGACACTGTGGCGCGCTGGGGCGGGGACGAGTTTTTCATCATCGTGACCGGGCATCTGAGCGAGGCGGGCGTGCGCGTCGACCGGATACGCCGGTGGGCGCTCGGCGAATATAATCTGAGGCGGGCAGGCGCGAGCGGTGAGACTGTCAAAGTTGCGTTGAGCGCCGCGATCAGCGTCGTCGAATGGGATGGAACAGAACGGGCGAGGGAACTGATCGCGCGCGCCGACAAGAGTGTCTATGAGGTCAAGCGTCACCAGTTGACCTGAATCGAGAGGCGCTCGCTGGATTGCGGAATCCCGATCGCGAGTTGTTCGCTTTGGGCGTCATATCGCGCACCTACCGCGCCACCGTTCAAAGTCGTGCTTCGTGGCCGCTTCGCGAAATGCAGCACCACGGCGTTGAGCCGGTGCGCGGGAACGTACTTCCCTTCCGCTTTGCTTAATGTCACGTTGACGCCGGACGCCGAGGGCTCAACGGATATCGTCCGGCGGAAGAAGCCGTCCTGCCGGTAATCGAACGTATGGCCGTCGTCTTCGTAGTACTCGCGTCTCGTGGGCTGATGGGCGAAGACTTCAAACGTCAGATCCGAAGCCGCCCACTCCGTCGTCGATTGCATGACGGGAGCCCGGAAAAGAATCGCCCCCTCCGGGACAAACAGCGGCAGTTCGTTCTCTGCCGCCTCGACTTTGAGGCTCTTTCCGCCCTCGATTCGCTGATCGTTGCGCAGGTCGTACCAGATTCCCTTTGGCAGATAAAGGCTTCGGGAGCGGCTGTGCGGATCGAGCACGGGAGCCACCAGCAGGTCCGATCCGAAGAGGAACTCGTCGCCAACTCCATAAGTGGCTGGGTCGTCGGGGTATTGGAGTACCAGCGCCCGCATCATGGGCATTCCTGTCCGCGACGTCTGGTAGAAGCAGTTGTAAATGTACGGAAGAAACGTATAGCGTCGTTCGATCGCCTGCTTGTTGTACGTTTCGAACTCCGGTCCGTACGCCCACGGCTCCTTGTTTGGCGCGGCATCTTCCGCGTGCGCTCGCATGAACGGAAAGAACGTCGCGGCTTCCGCCCAGCGTGTCCACAGATCCGCATCGCCGATCCCGATGAAGCCGCCGATATCGTTGCCTGCGAACGGAAATCCGGAAATTCCCATTCCGAGCAGGGTTGTCACGCCGTCTCGCAGATGAGCCCAATCGGCGGTATTGTCGCCGGTCCACACGGCGGCATATCGCTGTCCGCCCGAGTACGTGTCGCGCGTCAGCACAAAGGGCCGCTCTCCCGGGCGGAGGCGCATCAGACCCTCCTGTGTGGCCCGCGTCATCTGCTGGCCGAACACGTTATGCGCCTCGGCGTGAGTCATCGTCCGGCCGTCGTGCCGGAAGCGGACGTCGTCGGGCATGGTGCCGCTGGTCACGTTGAACACCGAGGGCTCATTCATGTCGTTCCAGATTCCGGCCAGTCCGGCCGATGCAAATTCGGCGATTTTCCGCGCCCACCAGTCGCGCGCGTGCGCATCGGTGAATGCGGGGAACACTGCGTCGCCCGGCCACACGGGTCCGACGAAGGGCTTCCCGTCGGGATTCTTCGCGAAGACATCTTCGCGAGCGCCACTCCGGTACGCCTCGTAGTTCGGATCCACCTTGACGCCGGGATCCACGATCGCAACCGTCCGGAAGTTCATCTCCTGGAGGCCGCGCAGCAACTTCTTCGGATCGGGAAAGCGCTTGGGATCCCAGGTGAAGATGCGGTACCCGTCCATGTAATGGATATCGAGCCAGATCGAATCCGCCGGGATTCGCCGCTGCCGGAACTCGGCCGCGATTTGCCGTACCCGCGTATCGGGATAGTAGCTGTAGCGCGATTGATGGAATCCCAGCGACCACAGAGGCGGCATCGGCATGGGTCCGGTCAGATCCGTGTAGCGGCGCAGGACATCGGCCGGGGCCGGCCCGGCGATCACGTAATAATTCAGTTCGCCGCCCTCCGCCCCGAAATCAAAGTACTTGCGGCTCTCCTTCCCGATATCGAACGTGCTGCGCCACGTATTGTCGAAAAAGATCCCGTGCGTGATCCCCTTGCGCAGGATCAGGAAGAACGGAATGTCAACGTAAAGCGGATCGACCGAATTGTCGTATCCGTAGACATCGGCGTTCCACATCGTCATCGCTGTGCCGCCCAGTTTCGCGCCAC
>DASZUZ010000844.1:0-1928 GCA_035547415.1 Bryobacteraceae bacterium
TTTTCGAGGTCGTGATCCGGGGGGTCGAATCCTCCAGCGTCCTCCAGGCTGCGTGGTACCTTGAGCCCAAGCTCCACTTCCTGGAACTCCTGCGCGTCACCCCGAAACAAACGAACCCGTTTCAGGTCGAGCGCGAGCAGCCAGAACTGCTCCTGCGACTGGCTTTCGTGCAAAAGGGGCAGCAGCAGGAATTCGTCCGACAGGCAACTGGTGGGGGGAATGTTGCCGGGGCAGAAATCCGCTTTGGTGAATCCAGGGGACCGGAAGATCACGATGCTGCCTCTGTGGCCGGACCAGTCCGTATTCCTCGCGAGCTGGACAACCGGCCGGATGAACTCATCGGCCGATTCGGCATCGTAACCCCGCGTAGTCAGGATGGGCACCGCTTCATTGGCAGCCGCGGTTATCCGGGAGGCAGGATCACTGGCGCGTCCTTCGCCATCCTGCAGCGGCTCGAAGATGGTCAGGCACAGCCCGCGCGTTTCGGCGAGCTTCGAAAGGTCGGTGGCTTGGATCATAAGCGCTCAGAACAGCGCACAATGATTGCCAGCCGGAAGAGCTTGTAATTTGTGCTGTTTACGCGGGAAACCTGCGTGAGAGCGCGCACGCCCGTGGAATTTGGCGCAAATCTGAGCCACGTCGCGAGTGCCCCTCGCGAGAACCGGGGGCGGCCGACGGCCCTGATTACTTCTTTACCGGCTCCAGCTTCACGTTCGAGAACACGGCCGTTTCCAGCCGCGTTGCGACGTGCGATGACACGCCAAGGCCCACGAATGCGGGGTCTTTGATCCGCACGTATTCCACGGGGCCGAGTTCTTTCAGATCGCCGCCCGGCTTCCCGGCATACATGGTGAACCGGCTGCCCTCGCGCACGATGCGCAGGCGAGACGGCCCATCGATGTTGATGAACGTCTGATACGTACTTTCGTTGGCAACCCCGCGGAATTGCAGAGATGTCAGCCCATTGCCATGCGACACGGCATCCGCATACGCTGCTCCGGATGCCAGGCCGTCGCGCACCATCAGCATAGCTTTCCGGTGTTCGGTCGGACTGGGGCCGACCCAGGTGACGTCGGCGGTGAGGCTGAAATCGCCGGCCATTCTCGACCAGATGAAGTAGAACGCATCGGTCGTCTCCCACACGTTGGCGCCGCCGCCGGTGATGCGATACTCCTGCCGCACAGGATCGTACTCGGCTTTGCTGCCCGCTGTTGCGTCACCCACGGGACCCTGGTTGGTGAAGATGCCGACCGGGCCTTCCGGTCCGCGGCGCGGCTTCAGTTCGGAGCAGCAGGGTTTCTCGACCGGTTTCGGTTCCATCAACTCCGCGCGCGTGAGATTGGGGTCGTAGAGATTGAGCTGCCATTTGCCGTCGCGGCCGATCTTGGTCTTTTCCGGCATAGGCGCCTGGCGCGCCTGCAGCGTTTGATTCGCGGCCTCCATAGAGGGAACCCCGAACGCGATGTGGTTCATGATGCCGCGCGTCTTCGGCGAGGGATTCTGGACGTTGCACATGTATTCGATCCAGTCCTCGCCATCGGGTACGCGCATGCTGATCCAGTCGAATGAGGTTTCCGTTTTACCGCCCTGCCACATGAGGTCGAACCCGAGGATGTCTTTGAAGAAGCGATCTTCGGCGGCGCGGTCTTTCACGAGGAATCCGGCATGGATCATGTGCTCGGAGATGCGCGTGGCAGGCATCAGCAGCCCGAACTGCTTGCCGGGAATGGAGTCGGTGATGTACTGGACGAAGGCAATACGGTGGCCTTCCGGATCGCTGACCTGGAACGAGAGATTTCCATCCCAACCCTTTTCGACCCTGGCAGGGACCGCGATTCCCTTCGAGGCGAGGTAATCGCGCATCGCCTGAACATCGGGAGTTTCGAAGGCGACTTCGATGAGGCGATCCTCATCTTCCGATTTCAGAG
>DASZUZ010000845.1:0-2965 GCA_035547415.1 Bryobacteraceae bacterium
TGGTAGCCTCCCAAAACAGGACATCTAGACAATCACGTACGAGAAGCCAACTTGAACGAAGCCGAAGCGGCAGACGCTTGCGCGTCCACCGCGGCTTCCTTCAAGTCGCTGTATCGAAAACGCTCCGGCGCTGAACATCTGCGCATCCCCGAAAGCTCCGTCGCCGGAGCGTACCCGATACAGCCCTAAGACTTATCGTTCCCAATCGACGACGGCCGATCTCCGGGTTGGTTTTGTTAGCGAGAACGAGACGCCAATGCGCTCCGCAAGGCGGTTACCCATGGTAAGGGTTTTGCCGCGATCCAGACCACAACTCCCCGGCGAGCCTCTAACATCCTGCGATATTCATCGCCGGAGTTGTCGTACAGAACCGCGCGGTCTGAAATGCGAACGGCGGCGGGCAGGTTCGCCAGGCTGCGCAAATAGCGGCGGCGGATGTCCTCATCGGAGACATCATGCCCACCCTGCAGAACTCTTTCGTTCACGCGAAGAACGCTACGTTCCGGCGTGTCGAGGCAGATGTAGACAAAGTCTATCCGGAATCCGTTGACTTTCGCGTGCCGAATTGTTTCGAGAGTCCTGCGGCTCGCCAGCGTCGTCTCGACTGCGAAATTCGCCCGGCTACCGAGGTAGTTCTGAATCCGGCGGACGACTTCGCGACCGCTGGCTATGGCAGCGTGGCGCGGATCGGACGGGTTCAGCCGGCGCGCAATCGCGTCGGGGTCAAGCAGGTTTTCGCGTCCCGCAAAATCCAACCCGCTGGTAATTGTGCTTTTGCCAGATCCGTTCGGTCCGGCGATGACGGTCAGGACCGGCAACTGTCAGGCAGCGGTGCGCGCTAATTCGCGGATGATCTCGAAATTCCGCCCGCGCGGAGCGCCGGGAATGAAGCGGATCTCGAAGCGGCGCCCGTCCGGTTGCTCCATGATCTCGAGCCCCGTCCGGTCGTTCCGATAGAATACCGGAACACCTCGGGCCAACGCCTGATTGCGGGCGCGGTCCCAGGCTGCTTCGGCCTCGCGCGTGAATTCGGGACTGAGGATGTCGATTTCGGCCACGGTGTCGCTCCTTGTATGGTACCAGGGAAACGTGCTCCGGTCTCGAGAACGGGTGAGCGTGTTTGGCACACAATGCCGGCATGCCCAAACCGAAACGTAAGCGCATCCCAGGACAGTACTGCGGCTCCCTGACATGGAACGCCGCGGCGCGGCGGTTTGCCGACACTGACGCATCCCGCCTCATTTTGGGACTGCCGATCAGGCGAAGCGGGCTTTGGAGTGGTAATTTCCTTGTGTGGACGAAGCGCAGCGGCTACGCGAAATCGTTCTGGAGTCGCTCGATCAGGAGCAGGATGGCAACGGCTTTTCCCGGCAGGCGTACCGAAGCCGGACGCAGTTCTATCGCGTGTTCCGGGCGATGATCGAGGAGACGCCGGTCGCGATGCGCCGCCGGTTGCTCCTCGAGAGGGCGGCATGGCAGTTATCGCGCACTCAACTCTCCGTCACCGACATCGGCCTGAACGCGAGTTATGGATCGCTGGAAGCCTTCACACGGGCGTTCCGCAAAGCCTTCGGCGTTTCCCCGAGCCTCTATCGGAGCATGGGGGCCACGTTCACGCGCCTGCACGCCGCCAACGGAATTCACCACCACTCCGGCGCGGATGACACGAAAGGAATTGGTCAATTTATGGATCTGTTCGATATCTTTTCCGGCCAGGAGTCCTGGCACACGCGACGTCTTCTGGATCTGGCGAAAACGCTGGACGACGCACAACTGGACGGCCCTCTGAAGAACCAGATCCATGTATTTCCATGGGATGGCCCGGATCAGAGTCTGCGGCAGCTACTGGATCGGATGGTGCAGACCAAGGAAGCCTGGGCCGCGGCGCTTACCGGCGGAAGCACGCCGCTTCTGGACAATGCGCCGCAGGAGGACCGCACTCCTTCAGCCATGCTGGCGCGCCTCGAAAAGGCAGACGCCGCGTTCCACTGCGTACTCGCGGATGTCCGCAACCGGGGCGCCTGGCTGGACACGTTTGTGGACGCGCTCTGCGAGCCGCCCGAGACCTTTACTTTTGGCGGCATGTTCGCGCACGTGATTACGTTCAATGCCTACCGGCGGATGGTTGCGATCGACGTGCTGCGGGGCCTTGGAGTGAAGGTCGAGGGTGTCGGGTGTCCCATGGAGTATGTGGAGAGCCACGCGAAGGCTTGAAGACCGGTGAACCGCAAAGTCAGCGATGCCGGCCTACATGCCGCAATTTATCCGGATTGCGTACCACGTACAACGTCCGAATGACTGCGCCCTCGATCTCGAACGCGGCAGTCTGCACCGGTCCGTCAGGTCCGTCCACGATGACACCGGGCAGACCATTAATGGCCGCAAAGCGCAACGTGAAGTCCTCGCGCCAGCCTTTGCGCGTGGCGCCAATCAGGAACCGAGCCGCGCGATCGGCGCCGTGGAGCACGTTCAGCGCCGCCGCAGCCTTGCCGCCGCCGTCGGTCACGACGCGAACGTCGCTCGCGAGCAGGCGCGTCAGCCCATCGAGATCGCCCGAGCGCGATGCCGCGAGGAAGGCGGACATGAGCTGTGCGTGCTTCGCGTCGATCCCGCCCGAACGCGACGGCGGCGCGGGGGCGCCGCGCGGTCGCCCCGCGCGCACGCGCGAGCGTGCACGGGAAGCAAGCTGCCGGCACGCAGCCTCGCTCCGCTGCAGCGTCGCGGCCACTTCGTCGAAAGAGAAATCGAAGACGTCGTGCAGCAGGAAGGCCGCCCGCTCCAGCGGCGACAGCCGGTCCAGCGTCAGGAGCAGCGCTATGGACAAATCCTCGGCCAGTTCCGTGTGGCTGTCGGGCGCGAGCACAGCCGTGTCGACCACCGGCTCCGGCAGCCAGGGACCGGCGTACTCCTCGCGCCGTGCGCGCGCCGAGGTCAGCAGGTCGAGACAAATCCGCGCCGTCGTGGT
>DASZUZ010000846.1:0-3062 GCA_035547415.1 Bryobacteraceae bacterium
GTGCCGTGATCAGTTCCAGGAAGACATCTTCGCCCTGGCCTCGAACGATGAAATCGACGTAACCCGCACTCAGCGCCGCATCGGGATAGAGCGAGGGAAAGTAGCCGCCCCACACGATCGGGACCTGCGGATGCTTGCGCCGGAATTCGCGGCAATGCTTCATCGCCGCCACCATCTGAGGGCCGGGCATTACCGATACTGCGAGCAGTTCCACCGTGTGCGCCCCCGCAATGGCGTCGAGGGTGCCGTCGGGATCGGGATCGAGATTGCCGTCGACGATCGCGTACTCCTCGCGTCTCTCGATCATCGCGGCGATGGAAAGGATCGCCAGAGGGAAGCGGCGGTTCTTCGGCTTTCCGGTGCGCGGATGAAGCAGGACGATCATCGCGCGGGGAACCGTCCAGACAGAATCAGGAACCGTGATGGCGGACGCTGCCGCCGTATGCGCGCCCGCAATGGCCGCAACGCCCAGCGCCAGCCATACCAGGGACGCCGCGCGGTCCATTCGACCCCGAACGTGTTGGATAAAGCCGCGAGCGTCCGCGTATCGAGATACTCGATGCTTCCGAGCGCATCGGAGCGAAAACCGTATGTTCGCTCGAAGTACGCCTGACGTTCCGCCCGCATCTGTTCCCCGTGCTCGGCAAGCCGATACACGGGCGAGTCGATGATGACTAACGTCCCCGATGGCCGCAGGCAACGTCGCGCCTCCGCCAGCGTGCGCCGGTAGTCGGGCGAGTAATGAACTGACGAATTGAAAATGGCCAGATCGAAAGTCTGGTCCGCGAATGGCAGCGCATCGAAATCCGCCGCTACCGGGGGCGGCGGTCCGTTGAAATTGCGGCGCGCGCCGAGCCCGTCGAGATCGTCGATGAAGATATCGAGAGCGACCGCAAAGTGTCCCCGCAAAGACAGCCGGTACGACATCCAGCAGTTGCCGGCGCCGAGATCGAGGATCCGCAGAGCCCGCCCCGACTCCCGTTCCGCGGCTCTGAGAATGGTCCGCTCGAAATGACGATAGCTGCGGGCCCGGATCTTCCATTGTTCGCTGTTGCGGCCGGTCACGTCTTTCCAGGGCAGCGACTCGTAATAACACCGATCGGCGGAGCCGCGGCCTTCGGCATGCCGGATGACGGCGTATTGCTCGAGGAACGTCCTGCGGCCGGGCGGCGTCACGTTAAGGCCGCTCCTCTCGCTGAAATACGAGAAGCCGATGGTCGGACATGGACCGGAAAACCGGAAGCGAGGCCATGCGGCGATCGAATTCCGCAAACGCGCTCATCACGCGTTCCGGAACGCCCGTGACGAAAGACGGTGGGACGAGCACGCCGATACCGGCGAACGTGACCAGCCGGAAGTCCGGAGCGAAGGCGTCTCTCACGTCCGCCGCCAACGGATATCGGAGGCAAATGCCGGTTTGCGAGACGGTCTCGCCTTTCCAGCGTCGAGCCGCCTTCCCAAACTCCCCCCGAAACGCGTACCAGACGGTTTCCCACAAGCAGAACCGGCCCATCAGGCAGAGCGCCAGATAACCGCCCGGCCGGATCAGGTTCGCCAGAGGTTCGCGAATATCCGGTAACCTGCCGACGCAGTTCATCGCTCCGAAGTTCGACAGGGCGCCATCGAATCGCGGACTAAGGACGCGGACGTCCTCAATGCGCAGAACCCGCGCGTCGATCCCCCTGGCGCGAGCGATCCGAACCATCTCCGGCGAACGATCGATCGCCGAGATGTCGATTCCCATGCCGCTGAGCCGCACTGCATCGTCGCCGATTCCACAGCCCAGATCGAGAACACGATCCCCGGCGCGAAATAAAGAGCCGGCAATCCGCCAGAACGCTTCGCGCTGCAGCCTGCCCGCGGGAGCGCTGCTCCAGAGCGAATCGTACGAAGATGCAACCTGATCGAACCAGCTTGCGGCCGTCAAGCCTCCACCTCCTGCTCCGCTCCGTAAAGTGCGGCCCGCGCGGCCGCGATTCGCGAGGGATCCGGATCGATCGCCATCTCGCTGCGCAGCAGTTCGTCTGCATGCTGGTAGAACCGGCGGGAATGCCGTCCACGTATGCGGATTTCCCGATCCGTGGATTCGCGCCACGGCCTGAGCGTCACCAGCCGGGCGGCAACTTTCCCGAAATACGGCGTTCCTTTGATCGGATAAGAAACCGTGGTGAAGAAAACATCCGGACGGCAACTCTTCACGTGTTCGATGGTCGCTTCCACATCGGGAATTTCTTCGCCTTCATATCCCCACATCAGAAACATTCCGGTCTCGATACCGTTTTGTCGGAGCAGCGACACGGCCCGGCGCGCCTGCGTGACTTTTACGCCGCGCTGCATCGCGTCGAGGATCCGTTGCGAGCCGCTCTCCGAGCCGATCCAGACACGCATGCACCCGAGTTCCGCCAGTTGCGCCGCAATCGATTCGTTCACGCGGTCCGCGCGCGTGATGCACTCGAACGGGATCCGCAGGCCCCGTGATTTCATTTCACGCGCGTATTCGGCGATCCAGCCATGGTGGATCGTGAACACATCGTCGGCAATCCACAGCATGTCCGGCGCGTACCAGCCAAGCAGCCACTCGACCTCGTCCGCCACGTCTTTCGGCGATCTCCGTCGGTGCGTGTGGCCGTACACCGAATGGCTGCACCAGTTGCACTGGTAGGGGCAGCCGCGCGCGGTGATCACAGAGATGGAGGACTTTCCGTGCCGGTCGCGCCAGATATCGAGGTACCGATGCACGTCGATTTGCTCGCGATCCGGCCAGGGCTGCGCATCGAGATCCGCGATCAGTTCCGCCGGCCCGGTACTGACCACCGATCCGTCAGCTCCGCGAAACAGCAGGCCCGGAATCGACTGCCAGACGCTTCGGTCGAAGCCCGATTCGCACAGGCACTCGAGCGAGCGCTCTCCCTCGCCGGCCACAATGAGATCGGCGCCAGCCGCCAGATACTCGTCGGCGTAATTTGCGGGTTCAGGGCCCCCCAACACCACGAGCCAGCCGGCGGATTTCGCGCGCTCCGCGATCGCCAGCACATTACCGCGAGTCATCAGATTGCCGTAGA
>DASZUZ010000847.1:0-2907 GCA_035547415.1 Bryobacteraceae bacterium
CGGAACAAAGGTGACGGCACGTTCGAAGACGTGACGCAGAAAGCCCGGCTGAACGGAGAACGCCTCGGCTACAGTTACGGCGTCGCAGCCGGCGATTACGATAACGACGGGTGGACCGACCTCTTCATCGCAAACACCGGCAGGAACGCTCTTTTCCATAACAACGGGGATGGCTCCTTCACGGACGTTACGGAGCAGTCGGGCCTCGGCGTCAAACCTCTGAACACGCTCAGCGTGCAGGCCGCCTGGTTCGATTACGATGGCGACGGCCTGCTCGATCTCGTGCTCTCGAACTACACGCTCTGGTCGCCCGACCGGGACCAGCGCTGCACGGTCAAAGACGTCGAAGCGTACTGCCATCCGAGGACGTATCCGCCCGTCCCGCCGCGTCTCTATCACAACCTCGGAAGCGGGAAGTTCGAGGATGTGACGGAGAGATCCGGCTTCGGTAAAGTGGCCGGCAAAGGCATGGGGATCGCGATCGCCGATTTCAATGCCGACGGCCGCATGGACGTCTTCATCGCGAACGATACCGAGCGGAACTTCCTGTTTCTCAACCGGGGCGACGGAACTTTTCGCGAAGCCGGCCTCGAAATGGGAGTCGCATATAACGACAGCGGAACCAGCGTCTCCGCTATGGGAGCCGACGCCAGGGATTACGACAATGACGGTCTGGTCGATCTCTTCTACAACGACCTCATGGGCCAATCCTGGGCGCTTTTCCGGAATCAGCGCGGACGCCTTCTGCGATACGTCTCTCCGGCGGCCGGAATCCTGCAGTTGAGCCAGCGTTATTCAGGATGGGGCGCGGGCTTCATCGACTACAACAACGATGGATGGAAAGACATCTTCTCCGCCAATGGCGACGTGGATAACCTGACGCCTGCTTCCGAGCAGCACGATACGCTTTTCGAGAACATGGAAGGCAGAGAGTTCCGGGACGTCTCCGGCACGCTGGGAGCCGATTTCCTCCGACCCGGCTACCAGCGCGGAGCGGCATTCGGCGATCTGAATAATGACGGCCTTCCGGACATCGTTGTCACCTCGCTCAATAGGAAGCCACGCATACTGCTGAACCAGGGTGAAAACGGCAACCACTGGATTCTCCTGAACCTCGTCGGCCGAAGGAGCAATCGCGATGCGATCGGCGCCACCGTCAAACTGACCACCCGTTCGGGCCGGGCGCTTTACAACCACGTTTCCGGCTCCACTGGCTTTCTCTCGACCAGCGATCTGCGGCTGCATTTCGGACTTGGCGGGGAATCCGGCGTGCAGTCGATCGAGATACGCTGGCCCGGCAATGCAGTCCAGAAACTGGGGCCGGTGAAAGCCGACCGGATTCTCACGATCGAAGAACCTCAATAACCCGGTGCGCGGCGACCCACCTGTCCAACCCGTCTCCCTTCGGATTTGATAATGTTGATCCGTGCCGATCCGACCACGGCGCGCGTTGCGCAGAATCGTCCCCGGACTTGCCTGGAACCTCCTGGGCTTTCCGCTATTGCTGTCTCAGGAGCCGCCCCCGGTCCAGCCCCTCTTCAAAGCGAATTGCCAGACCTGTCACAACGACACTGCCCGCGCCAGCGGCCTCTCGCTGACCAGCCGTGAAAACGCGCTGGCGGGTGGAAATCGTGGCCCCGCCATCAAGCCGGGATCTCCCTCTGACAGCCTCCTGATGCAAGCCGTCGAGCAGTCGGGCGATCTCAAAATGCCGCCCGGCCGGAAACTCGATCCCGATCAGATCGCGACCATTCGCAAGTGGATCGAAGGCGGAGCCGTCTGGCCGAAGGAGGCAACAACCGCCGCCTCCAAACCGCGCGGCGCGGACTGGTGGGCCTTCCAGCCCGTCAAACGTGTCGATCCGCCTTCTGTTTCGCAACCCGCATGGGCGCGCACGCCGATCGACCGGTTCATTCTCGCTCGCCTCGACAAAGAGCATCTGAAGCCGTCTCCGGAGGCGTCGAAAGAAACCCTGCTGCGCCGCGTCACACTCGATCTCACCGGCCTTCTTCCAACGCCGCAGGAAATTCGCGACTTCACTTCGGATACTCGTCCCGATGCTTACGAGCGGGTCGTCGACCGCCTGCTCGCATCGCCTCATTACGGCGAACGATGGGGCCGCCACTGGCTCGACGTCGCGCGCTATGCCGATTCCGATGGCTACACGATCGATGCGCCCCGTCAGATGTGGAAGTACCGCGATTGGGTCATCGACGCTTTTAATCGCGACATGCCGTTCGATCGGTTCACCATCGAGCAGCTTGCCGGTGATATGCTGCCCAACCCCTCGGTCGATCAGTTGATCGCAACGGGTTTCCACCGCAACACCCCGAGTAACTTCGAGGGAGGCATCGACTTCGAACAGTACCGTGTGGAAGCGATCGTCGACCGCGTCTCCACGACCGGCGCGGCATTCATGGGGCTTACCGTCGGCTGCGCCCGCTGCCACGACCATAAGTTCGATCCCATCAGCCAGAAGGAGTTCTACCAGCTCTTCGCCTACTTCAATAATGTCGACGAAGTGGCGAGCGAAGCCGAGCGATACGACTTCAACAGGCCCATCCTGAGCGTCCCCACACCACAGGAGATCGCGCGCAAAAAAGCCTTCGACGCGCAATGGTCGGTTCTGAGCAAAGAGCTGATTACCTATGTGCGCGAACTGGCCGCGGCGCCGCGCCAGCCGGGCAGCGCCGACCCGTCGAAAGACCCCGGCCTGATCGAGCGCGTGCAGAATCTTCGCGACCTCCGCAAGCGAGAACCGAAATACACCACCGCGCTCATCATGCGCGAACTGCCTCAGCCCCGCGAGACCTACATCCATTTGGGAGGCGATTTCACTCGCAAGGGCCTGACCGTCAAACCAGGTGTTCCCGCGGTGCTGCCGCCGCTGCCCCCCACGGCGAACAC
>DASZUZ010000848.1:0-4405 GCA_035547415.1 Bryobacteraceae bacterium
CCTCGACGAATTGATTTCCCGATCCCTGGGCGCGGGCTTCGCCTTCATCACCATCGGAATTGTCATCGGCAGCATCTGGGCCTTCGTGGAAATGGGTACGCGATGGATCGGCGACAGCAGCATCGCGATTTCCTTCGTGACTTGGATGGTTTATCTGGCGCTGGTGTTCTTTCGGGTCAACGCCGGGTGGCGAGGCCGCAAGACGGCCATCCTTTCTCTTGTTGCGCTCGCGTGCTGCCTCATTACCTGGCTGGCTCACGCTCAGTTGCAGAAGCGTCTTCTCTTATGAAATTGCTTCTGACGGGCCTGAGTCACAAGACCGCCCCGGTCCACATGCGGGAGAAACTCGCGATCCCAGAAGCAGACCTCCCGCGGGCCCTGCAGCACCTGCAGACCCTCGGCGCGGAGGAGGCGGTTGTCCTTTCCACCTGCAATCGCGTGGAATTCGCCTTGTCCGCGGCGGATGACACGGAGCCGGGTTCCATCGTCGACCGATTTCTGCAGGACTGGCAACGGTCCGCGTCCGCCTTCGATGGCCATCTCTATAGGCTGGAATCCCGCGAAGCCATTCACCATCTGTTTCGCGTTGCATCCAGCCTCGACTCGATGGTCGTTGGAGAACCGCAGATTCTCGGCCAGTTGAAGGCGGCCTATGCCGCCGCAAAGACCGAGGGTACGATCGGCGGCGTGCTCGAAACCGTGCTCACGCGCGCTTTCAACGTCGCGAAGAAAGTTCGTTCCGAAACGGGCATCGGACAGATGGCGGTATCCGTCAGCTACGCGGCCGTCGAACTCGCCCGTCGCATTTTCGATTCGCTCAAGGGTCAGACCATCATGATCATCGGTTCGGGCAAGATGGGCGAACTTGCGGCGAAGCACCTGCGGCGCTCGGGCGCGAGTCGCATTCTCGTGACGAACCGGACATGGGAGCGCGCACAGGAACTCGCGCGCCTGTTCGAAGGCCAGGCCGTCGAGTATACGCGGTTCCAGTCCATGCTGCACGAGGTCGATATCGTGATCGCGTCGAGCGGCGCCCCGCACTACATCCTCAATCGGGAGGACATGCAGCGGGTAATTACGCAACGCCGGAACCGTCCGATGTTCCTGATCGATATCGCCGTCCCCCGCAATATCGATCCTGCGGTGAACGACATCGAAGGCGTCTTTCTGTACGATGTCGACGATCTGGAAGGCGTGGTCAACGCCAATATCCGGGAGCGCGCGAAGCAGGCCGAACAGGCCGAGGCGATCGTCCGTTCCGAAGTCGATCAGATGATGACCCGGCTGCGCATCGAAGAGGTGACGCCAACCATCATCAGCCTGCAGGAGCAACTGGAGGAGATTCGCTCAGCGGAAGTCGCGCGAACGCTTCGCCGCATGACGTCCCTCACGCCGGAGCAGCGGCAGCAGATCGAGATCATGACGAAATCGATCGTCAACAAGATCGCGCACGGACCGATCTCTGAACTGCGCCGCCACGCCGGCCACCCCGAAGGCAGCCACGCGATCGAACTGATCCGTAAAGTCTTCCACCTTCAGTAGGATCAGATCGACGCGCTGCTCTCGGCGGCCCCGGACAAGCCGGGACGCTCGTTCCAAAGGCGAGCCCCCATGCCAATAACTCCCTGCGCCAGGCCCGCCCCGCACACGCCGGCCCATCCCCAATGCGACCAGCCGAACGCGCCCAGAGCCGAACCGAGCGCGCCGCCGAGGAAATACCCGACCATATACACCATGTTGAGCCGGCTGCGGGCCTCCGGAATTAACGCGTAGATGCGCGTCTGGTTGGCGACATGGCCGGCCTGCACTCCCAGATCCAGCAGGATCACGCCGAGGATCAGGCCCCACATCCGATACCCCAGACCATAGAATGCCGCCCAGCTGACGATCGTCGTCAGGATGGCGACACTGAGCGCAAACGCCGGTCCGCGGCGATCGGCCAGTTTGCCTGCCCGCGGGGCGATCAGGGCTCCGGCCGCTCCCACGAGCCCGAACAGGCCCGCGGTGCGGGCCCCGTAATGATACGGAGGCGTTCCGATGAAGAACACCAGCGTGGCCCAGAAGGAACTGAACGAACCGAACAACATCCCGCCCGTGATCGCCGCGTCCCGCAGAACCGGCTCCGTCCTGACCAGACGCGCCGTCGAGCGCAGCAGTTCGCTGTAGCGAAGCCGGCCGTCCGGGAGATCGACCGGAAGCGCGTAGCGCAGCGCTGCGGCGAGCGCCGCCATGGACGCCGCCGCGATCCAGTACATCGCGCGCCACCCGAACAGATCGCCCACATAGCCGCTCACGACGCGCGCCAGCAGGATGCCCGTCAGCAGACCGCCGAGGATCGTTCCCACCACATGCCCCCTCTGTTCGTCCGGGCTGAGCTTCGCGGCGAACGGGAGAACCAGGTGAGGCACGATCGTGGTCAGCCCTGTCGCGAATCCCGCGACGCTGACCAGCGTGAGGTTTGGGGCAACCGCCATCGTCAGCGCCGCGCAGGCGATCGCCAGCGACATGAGCACGATCAGGCGGCGGCGCGGCAGCATGTCGCCCAGCGGCACGAAGGCGAACATCCCCACCGCCGTCCCGGCCTGCGTCCACATCGGAAGATAGCTGACCGCATGATCGGAAACGCCCAGAGAGCGGGCAATATTGGAAAGCAGCGGTTGGCAATAGTAAAGATTCGCGACGCTGACCGCGCACGCGACGGACATCGTCCAGACAGTTCGACGTTCAATCACCTGTCTTCAGGATTTCACGACGCCCTGTTTCGATTCGGGCTCTGGGCGCTTCGAAAATCGCTACCGGACAAGCTGCACCATGGTGCATCCCGCTCTAAGTTGTTGAAGCGAAAAGATCGGCCTGACTTACCAACGGGCTTTTCATCACGTTTTCCACACTACTGGTGGAAATCGGCGAGGAACTGTGGAAGCGCTGAAATGCAATCCCGTAAAAATAACAAAAGATAATATGGATACAGTACTCCCAAAACCATTAGAATAACGGGCAAGGTCTGCGTGGATTGCTGGATTGCCGCGCGGAATCATTCGCAATTCCGACAACCGAACGAAAGCCTTCCTCATGCATTTACCCGCGTTATCGAGCCTTTTTTCCACCGATTTAGCGATTGACCTCGGCACCGCCAACACCCTGGTCTTTACGAAAGACGAAGGGATTGTCATCGACGAACCGTCCGTGGTCGCGATCAACAAGCGCACCGGACAGGTCGAGGCTTTCGGCACGGAGGCCAACGCCATGATCGGGCGCACGCCGGGCGGCATTGAGGCTCTGAAGCCCATGAGGGACGGCGTCATTGCGGATTTCAACAGCGCCGAGCGCATGCTGAATTTTTTCGTTCGCAAAGCGCATCACCGCAACTGGCTCGTCCGTCCGCGAATCGTCATCGGCGTACCGAGTGAGATCACGCAGGTGGAGAAGCGGGCCGTCCTCGATTCCGCGTATCGGGCTAAAGCGCGTGAGGTGTATCTGGTGGATCAGGCCATGATGGGCGCGCTCGGCGCCGGTTTGCCGATCACCGAACCCGGCGGCAACATGGTTGTCGACATCGGCGGGGGAACCACGGACGTCGCCGTCATTTCACTCGCAGGGGTCGTCTATGCGCGTTCGGTACGGACGGCCGGCAATGCGATGGACAGCGCCATCGTCGACCACCTGAAGCGCAAGCACAACCTGCTCATCGGGGATCGCACGGCGGAAAACGTGAAGATCGGCGTCGGTTCAGCGTATCCGGTCGGCAACTGTCTCAAGACGGAGGTCAAAGGGCGAGACATGATCCACGGCGTCCCCAAAACCATCACGGTCAATGACAGCGAAATCCGGGAGGCGCTGGAACCAGTCGTCACCGTGATCATCGCCGCCGTGCGCAACGCCCTCGAACGGACCCCGCCCGAACTCAGCGGCGATATCGCCGAACGTGGCGTCGTGCTGACCGGCGGAGGCGCGGTTTTGCGCGGTCTGGATGAGAGAATCCGTCACGACACCGGCTTGCCGGTTTCCATCGCGGCGGACCCGCTGACCTCTGTCGTGACGGGAACCGGAAAAGTCCTGAACGACTTTAAACTGCTCCGCAAGATGTCAATGAACTAAGGTCGCGGCCGGCGGTACGCATCTACTCGATCACCATGACCTCCTGTTCCAGGATCGAGCGAATCTCAAAACGCGCCCAGCCGTCCGCGACCGCCGGTTTTACGCTTCCACCGCCGACGAGCATATTCACCCCTCGCCCGCGCACTCCGCCAGGCAGCCGGATGCTGACCTTCAGGGGTCCCGCCGGAACCAGATCCTCGTCGCTCACCGGCATGCGCCCCGTCGCCGTCAGATTCACGACATGCGCGATCACACGGCCCGGCTGCGTGTAGAGGTTGCAATCGAACAGGCCGCGCCCTTCCACCTT
>DASZUZ010000849.1:0-2931 GCA_035547415.1 Bryobacteraceae bacterium
GACACCAGGACTCTCGCGACATGCGGAGCCCGCGCGGGCGCCGCCAGCATGGCGATCAGCACCAAAGGAATCATGTCCGCTTTTCGGCCCAGATAATTCAGTGAGAGGATCGGCGGAAAATAAACGAAGAATGCAGCTACGGCCACAGCCAGGCTGAGCCGGAAAGAAATGCCGGCCGCTGCCGCCCCCAGCGCCAGGATAAACATCGCTCCCGCGCTGACAAACACCGGTTCCTTCACCACCGGCCCGGCGACGATTCCCAAAAACTTTGGCGATGGCCCATAGACTCGCGCCGGGCCGGTACGGAAGAATTGCAACTGCTCCCGGAAATGGATCAGCGCCTGTAACCCGATCGCGCCGCAGTAGAGCGAAGCGAAGAGTGTGGCTGGACTAAACCGCACGGAACGTTCCCATAGGCACGGCAGCAACTGTCCGCTCGTGGATTTCGCCTTCGTTCCACCGCCGTTCCACAACCTCCACCGCGGAATACTGCCCGAGGTCACCGCCGTCGATCCGGATCAGCCGCAGTACTTCAGAGACTCCCCACAGCACCCGCGCCGGCGGAGCATCGAGCAGTTGTTCCCCGATGCGATGCTGGTATCGGTAGCATCGCGGCTCCCACCAGACGCGCTGCCCGTCTGTTTTCCTCAACGCGAAACGGATGGCGCGAATCTGTTCCGGCTCCGCGTACCGCGAGAACATGGTGTACCGGGTGAGCGGCCAGAGGTCCAGCTTGAAGATCGTCAGACAGAGACAAGCCGCGAGACCGGCCAGGAAGATCGCGTCAATGTCAGGCAAATTACGATTATCTCGCGGAAGAGTGGACGAATGAGAACAAAAACCGCATTTTTTCGGGGTTGGATCGGCCTCGTTGCCTGCGTCGCTGCGCTCGGAGCACCCGTTGTCGAAATCGTCCCGAGTGCCGTCCCCGGCGTAGCGCTTTCGGGCCCGTCTGCACCCGATTTTGCGAGCCGCCTGGCTGGAATTCTGCCGGACGAAGAAGTCCTGAACAGGCTTAAGCCCGCAGCCGGCAACATCCTGATTCTGACCAATTCGACTCTGCGGGCCATCGTTTTCTATACCCTTCGCTTCGAGATTGAGGGCCAGCAGCCCGTGAAGACAGTGAGCGCCGACTTCGACGATCCCGCGATCGGAGGCAAGACGCACAGCTTCAAGCCGGAATCCTATCGTCTCGTCTCAATCGTTCGCGGCCTCGACCCGGTCTCCGACGGACTGGCTACGGAATCCCGCAATCCCGAGGTCTATCGGCAGTTTCTGGCCGATTCGGCGCGCTATTCCGGCGCCCGAGTCCGGGTGTCGCTTGACAGCGTGGTTTTCGACGACGGCCAGTTTTCCGGTCCGGATCGGACCGGGATGTTCGATCGCCTCAGGCAGCAGAGCGCTGCTCGCCATGCGCTGCTCGAGGAAATCCGCAGTCTTGATGCGTCGCCGGATGCGGCTCTCCAGTCGCGGCTTGAAGGCATTCTGGCGAATACCTCCACCGATGCCGCGGCCATGAAACAAAAGGCTCTGGCGCGCTCATTCGATGCCGTGCTGCGTCGCCGGGGACACGGCGCAATGAAGATCATGCTGGAAAACATGGTCGACTATCCCGCCATACGGCGCTGACTGCGCGAACTCCATCGGTACACTGGAACCTTAGCGCTCACATTATGGCTGAATCACCGATTACGCCTCGCGCGAAGGATTTCGCCGCGTGGTACCAGGATGTTGTTCTGCAGGGAGACATGGCGGAGCCCGCCGAAATCGTCAAGGGATGCATGGTCATCAAGCCGAATGGCTATGCCGTGTGGGAAAACCTGCAGCGCGAACTGGACGGCCGATTCAAAGCGACGGGCCACCAGAACGCTTATTTCCCTCTGCTGATCCCCCAGAGTTTTCTCAAAAAAGAGGCGGAACACGTCGAAGGCTTCTCCCCCGAACTCGCCGTGGTGACCATCGCGGGCGGCAAGGAACTCGAGGAGCCCTACGTGATCCGGCCCACTTCGGAAACGATCATCGGGCACTTTTTCGGCAAGTGGATTCAGAGTTGGCGCGATTTGCCGGTCCTCGTGAACCAGTGGGCCAACGTTCTTCGTTGGGAGCTGCGCACGCGCATGTTCCTCCGCACAACGGAGTTCCTCTGGCAGGAAGGCCATACCGCGCACGCATCGCATGAGGAAGCGCTTGAGGAAGTGCTGCGCATTCTCGATATTTACGCTGAAGTCGCCGAAGACATCATGGCGATGCCGGTCATCAAAGGCGTCAAGTCGCGAGCCGAGAAGTTCGCCGGCGCTTTGCGGAGCTATTCGATCGAGGCCATGATGCAGAACGGTCTCGCGCTGCAGGCCGGTACCAGCCACGATCTGGGCCAGAATTTCGGCAAGGCATTCGATGTGCAGTTTCAGAGCAAAGAAGGGCAGCTCGATTATGTCTGGCAAACCAGTTGGGGCGTCAGCACGCGCCTGATCGGCGGCCTCATCATGAGCCATTCCGACGACAAAGGGTTGGTCCTTCCGCCGAAACTCGCGCCGGTCCGGACGGTGCTCGTGCCCATCTATCGCAAAGATGATGAAAAGAGCAAGGTGCTCGAAGCGGCGCATCGGATTGGCAAAGAACTCGGTGCGAAGGTGGACGATCGCGAAGGGCAGTCGCCGGGCGCGAAGTTCTTCCATTGGGAGCGGCGCGGCGTGCCGACTGTCCTCGAACTCGGCCCGCGCGATCTGGCTTCGGACAACATCGTGCTGAAACGGCGGGATACCGGAGCGAAGGAAGTCGTTTCGCAAAGCGCCATTGCCGGACGTCTGACCGAAGTCCTCGACCAGATGCAGAAGGATCTTTATCTTTCCGCGAAGCAACGACTGAAAGACAACACTCTCGTCGCTAACTCGATCGAGGAAGTCGAAGCAATCCTGCGAGAAGTGACCGCCG
>DASZUZ010000850.1:0-3055 GCA_035547415.1 Bryobacteraceae bacterium
GAGATGAAGGCTTACTACGATGCGCACAAGGCGGAGTTCAAGGTTCCGGAAAAGCGCAGCTACAGCATCATTCTTCTGGATCCGGAAAAGGTCGGCGCGGGCTTCGTGCCGACCGACGCGCAGCTTCAGGCCGAGTACAACAACCGGCGGAGCGAGTTTCAGGTTCCCGAACGGGTCAAGGCCCGGCACATTCTGCTGAAGGCTGACGCTTCGAATGACGCGCAGGTGAAACCGAAGGCCGAAGCGCTGCTGAAGCAGATTCAGGGCGGCGCGGATTTCGCAAAGCTGGCGAAAGAGAACTCACAGGATCCGGGTTCCGCCGCGCAGGGCGGGGAACTCGGCTACATTGTCAGGGGCCAGACAGTACCGGAATTCGAGAAAGCGGCCTTTGCGCTGCAGCCCGGCCAGACGAGCGGCCTCGTCAAGACGACGTATGGATACCACATCATCCAGGTCGAAGAGCATGAGGCGGCGCATATGCAGCCATTCGATCAGGTCAAGGCTCAACTGATTGCCGACTACCAGAAGCGGCAGGCAAGCCAGAAGATGCAGACCCTGTCGGATAAGGCGATCGCCGAACTGCGAAAGAATCCCGCGGACGCGGATAAGGTTGCCGAGTCGCTGGGTCTCACCGCGCTCCATGCCACGAACGTGCAGGCGGGCGATCCCATCCCCGGCGTCGGAACTTCAAAGGAATTCGATGACGCCGTGGCGTCGCTGCGCAAGGGCGAAGTCACCGCCGGACCCGTGGTCCTGCAGAACGGCAAAGCTGTAGTCGCCGCAGTCACTGATCTGCAGCCGGCGCATCCGGCGACCTTCGACGAGGCGAAAACCGATGTCCGCAACAAAGCGAGCCAGGAGAAGCTGAACAAGATCCTGAGCGACAAGGCGAACGAACTGTTTGCGAAAGCGCAGTCCATGGGCGGCGACCTCGAAAAGGCAGCGAAGGCAATGAACATTGAAGTGAAGACTTCGCAGGATGTCGACCGTCAGGGAGCCATCGAATCCGTCGGGACCGCATCCACCATCCAGGGCGCGTTTACGAAGCCGGCGGGCGCTCTGCTTGCGCCGCAGCATGTCACCGGTGGAGAACTGGTCGCGAAGGTCGTTTCGAAAACGCCGGCGAATATGGCCGATCTCGGAGCGCAGACAGCGACGATTCGTGACGAACTGAAACAGCAGAAACAGCGGGATCGCGCTCAGTTGTTCCAGGACGGGTTGAAGAACAAGCTGATCGCGGACGGCAAGCTCAAGATCAACCAGGATGTGATCAACCGGATTGTGGCCTCCTACACGCAGCGGAGCTGAATACCTTCGCTGATGCCTTCCGGTACGCACCATGCATATAGCCTGATCGACTTTCTGAAGTCGCTCTATAACGCCGAGCGGCTTCTGGAAATGGTTCGATCGCTGCTCGGCAATCCTCTCGGTCTCGCGGGTCTGTTCGCAATCGTATTTGCCGAGACCGGGTTGCTGGTGGGCTTCTTCCTGCCCGGCGATTCACTGCTGTTCAGCGTGGGCGTCGCGAGCGGAGCGGCGAACATCAATGTCTACCTGCTCGCGGGGATGCTGATGTGCGCCGCCATCATTGGAGACAACGTCGGGTATTTTCTCGGCTATCATGCGGGTCCGCGGATCTTCAACCGGCCCAAATCGCGGCTCTTCAATCCCGAACATCTGCGGCAGACCAAAGAGTTTTACGACAAGTACGGCGCACGCGCCGTGATCTACGCGCGTTTCGTTCCCATCGTCCGGACTTGCACTCCGTTCATCGCCGGCGTGGCGCGCATGCGCTACTCCCGATTCCTGCTCTTCAGCCTGTTCGGCGGCATTTTCTGGATCGCTTTCATGACGACGCTCGGGTACCAGCTCGGACAGGTTCCCGTGGTGCAGCGGAACTTCGAAAAGGTCGTGATCGGGATCGTTGTGCTGTCGCTGGTTCCGGCGGTCATTGAAGCGCGCAGAAAACGCTGAGCCGGCCCTACGCCGAAAGCAGTTCCTGAAATGCCTCTCCCGCCAGGGGCGCGCTCAGCAGATATCCCTGCCCGGCGTGGCATCCGAACTCCCGCAGCGTCTTTAGCTGATAATCCGTCTCGATCCCTTCCGCGACAACTCTCATCCCGAGGCTGTGGGCCAGGCCGATAATCGCCTTGACGATGGCCGGCCGCGGTTCTGATGGCGCGATGCGCTGAATGAAGGATTTGTCGATTTTAAGGGAATCCGGGTGCAGCCGCTCGAGCGAACTCAGAGAGGAATAGCCCGTTCCGAAATCGTCAATCGCAACCGAAACGCCGATCTGGCGAAGGATCCCGATCTTCGCCGCGGACTCCTCGTAATCGCGCATGATGCTGCTCTCGGTCAGTTCGAGAACGAGCCGGTACGGGTCGATCTGATGCTTCTGCAGGACGCTCCAGATGCATTCGAGAAAGTCTCTTTCCGCAAACTGGATCGCCGATACGTTGACCGCCACCGTGATCGGTACGCGTCCGGAACGCTCCCAGTCCGCGATTTGCCGGCAAACCCGATCGAGCGCCCATTTTCCCACCGGAATCACTAATCCGCTCGTTTCCGCAACGGGGATGAATTCAGAGGGGCCGGTCGGCCCCAGAGCGGCGCTGTTCCAGCGAAGAAGCGCCTCGGCGCCCGTGAGAGCGCGATCTTCCATGGAGAACTGAGCCTGATAGTCCAGGCTCAGTTCCTCGCGCTCAATGGCGCGATGTAGTTCATTCTGGATGCGCAACTGCCGCTCGGTCGCGCGATTCATGGAGGCGTTGTACCGGCGGAACAGCCCCTTGCCCGCCGCCTTCGCCCGATAAACGGCCACATCGGCGCACCGCAGCAGATCGGAGGGTGTTTTCGCATCCTCCGGATAGAAGCATAGTCCGATGCTGGCGGAGACGAACTGCTCGCGCCCGTTCACCTCGAAAGGCCGGCTGAACGCCCGCAGAATATGCCGTGCGACCGTCTCGGCGTCCTCTGGCTTCGATACTTCGGGGATGACGACCGTGAACTCGTCGCCTCCCATGCGCGCCAGCATGGAACCCCTTAGAAGGAG
>DASZUZ010000851.1:0-5003 GCA_035547415.1 Bryobacteraceae bacterium
CACGGCGTTTCTGTTCGCGCTGATTTACAAACTGATTCCCGAGGTTCCGATCGATTGGGAGGACGTCGTCTTCGGGGCCATCATGACGGCCGCTTTTTTCACGATCGGCAAGTTCGTCATCGGTCTTTATCTCGGCAAGGCCGGAGTGGGTTCCGCGTACGGGGCTGCCGGATCCCTTGTGGTGCTGCTCGTCTGGGTGTATTATTCCGCTCAGATTTTCCTCTATGGCGCTGAATTTACCCACATCTATGCGCGACACCGCGGTTCCGCTGCCACTCGAAATGCAACACCGGATGCGAGGAGATCGCAAAATCGCCTGCAACCGGAACCTTCATGAGCGCGCCTGATTACACACAAAGACTCTTTACTCGCTCGAGCGAGACAACCTGCGAGGCCATTCGGGAGAACATCGAGCTCATCTCCCGCATGGAAGAAAAATACCTGAAGAACCGCAAGCCGGCGGAACGCGTAGCGGATGTGATTGCGGCATTCTCCGGCAGCATGATTTTTGTCATCCTGCACCTTGTCGTCTATTCCGCCTGGATTTTGATCAACCTGCGAATTTTCCCTGTGCTGCCGGTGTTCGACCCGTATCCGTTCATGCTCCTCAGCATGATCGTCTCGCTCGAAGCGATCTTCCTCTCCACATTCGTTCTGATGAAGCAGAATCGGATGAGCAAACGCGCCGACGCCCGCGCGCACCTCGATCTGCAGATCAATCTTCGGGCGGAAAAGGAAATGACAATGGTGCTGCAAATGCTTAGGCTGATCGGAACGCGGGTAGGCGTCGGGGATACGCGTCTGGATCGTGAACTCGCTCAACTCAGCGCGGACACCCCGGTGGAGATCCTGGCTAACGAAATTGAAGAAAAGTTATCAAAGGAAAGCTGAAAACCGTATGGAAATCATTCGCCACAAATACACCACTCCGAATGTGGGAAAAATAGAGCGCGGCGCCTCCGTTATGGCGGGAAGCCTACTCGCTTATTACGGTCTGCGCCAGAAGAGTTGGGCCGGGGCCGGCCTCGCTTTCCTCGGATTGGGTTTCCTCCGCAGAGGCATCACGGGCTTCTGCTACACATATCAGGCGCTCGGTATCCGCACTGTCGGCGCCGAACAAGGGCGAAATGTCAGCGTCCCGTACGAATTGGGAATCAGGGTCGACGAAGCGATCACCGTCAATCGTCCGCGGGCGGAAGTGTATCGTTTCTGGCGCAACCTGGAAAACCTGGCGGAGTTCATGGAACATGTCGAGTCGGTTCGTGTCCTCGAGGGCGACCGCCGTTCACACTGGGTCGCGAAGGGTCCGGGCGGACGCAGGATGGAATGGGACGCGGAGATCATCAACGAGATTCCGGATGAATTGCTCGCCTGGCGCTCACTGGAGAACTCGGAGGTCCAGAATGCCGGCTCCGTCACATTCACGGACGCCGCGGGCGGACGAGGAACGGAAGTCCGTATCGAACTGCAATACAATCCCCCGGGCGGAGCAGTTGGCGCGTTCGTGGCGAAACTGTTTGGCGAAGAGCCTTCCACCCAGATTCATAAGGACCTGAAGCGGCTGAAGACCAGACTGGAGGCCGGGGTTGTGCCCACCACGGAAGGGCAACCTGCAGGGGCCCGGAAGACCGAAGATGATCGCGAGCGACAGGCCGGATCGGAAAAGGTCGGCGTGGCATCGAATGAATCTTTCCCCGCCAGCGACGCGCCCGCATACACCCACTGAGTCGAAGAAGAAACGGAGAGAAACCCCGATGAAAGCGATTTGCTGGCACGGCAAAAAAGACGTGCGCGTCGAAACAGTACCTGAGCCGAAACTCCTGAACAAGCGCGATGCGATCGTGAAAATCACCCTCACGGCGATCTGTGGATCGGATTTGCATCTCTACCATGGCGTTATTCCGACCATGGAAGAAGGCGACATTCTGGGACACGAGTTTATGGGAGAGGTGGTCGAGGTCGGCGCCGACGTCCCGAATCTGAAGAAGGGCGATCGCGTCGTCGTGCCCTTCTGTATCGCGTGTGGCAACTGTTTCTTTTGCCAGAACCAGATGACATCGCTGTGCGACAACTCCAACCCGAATGCCTCCATGGCGGAGAAACTCTACGGCTCCAGCGGCGCGGGTCTGTTCGGATACTCGCACATTTTCGGTGGTTACGCCGGCGGTCAGGCTCAATACGCCCGCGTGCCTTTTGCTGACGTCGGGCCGATGAAAATTCCGGAGTCTGTCAGCGACGAGCAGGCGCTCTTTCTCACCGATATATTCCCGACCGGCTACATGGCCGCGGAAAGCTGCAATATCAAACCGGGCGACGTCATCGCGGTTTGGGGATGCGGCCCCGTCGGACAGTTCGCCATCCGCAGCGCGCTGATGCTCGGGGCCGCTCGCGTGATCGCGATCGACAATGTACCTTCGCGCCTCGAACTGGCGGCGAAAGGCGGCGCCGAGACGCTGAACTACGATTCCGGCGATGTGGTCGAACAATTGAAACAGCGCACCGCCGGACGCGGTCCCGATGCCTGTATCGACGCTGTCGGTCTCGAGGCGCATGGAGCGACGCTTGACGCCATTTACGACTACGCGAAAATGGCGATGAAGCTCGAAACGGATCGGCCCCACGTGCTTCGCCAGGCGATTCAGGCCTGCCGCAAGGGCGGAACCATCTCCATACCTGGCGTGTACGGCGGAATTGTCGACAAGTTCCCTCTCGGCGTCGCCTTCGCGAAAGGCCTTACGTTCCGGATGGGACAAACCAATGTGCACCGATATCTGAAGCCGTTGCTGGACCGCATCGAGAAGCGGGAAATTGACCCTTCGTTCGTTATCACCCATCGTTTGTCTCTCGATCAGGGCGCGGAGGGCTATTCCGCTTTCGATGGCCATGACGGCTGCATTAAAGTCGTGTTGAGGCCATAATTCGATGACAAATCGGACTAAAATCGCAATCGCCGCAACCGGCGTTGCCGCGGGCGTTCTCGCCCGCAATTTTTATCTGCGGTCTCTCGAACGGGAAATCGCGGGCGAAGTCGTGCTCATCACGGGCGGATCGCGCGGCCTCGGTCTGGCGCTCGCGAGACGCTTTGCGCGCGAAGGCTGCCGGATCGCGATCTGCGCGCGCGACGAAAGCGAACTGGAACGCGCCGCCGCCGATCTGTCGAAACGCGGAGCCGAAGTATTCACCGTTCGCTGTGACGTGACCAGACGATCGGACGTCGAGCAGATGGTGGAAGATGTCAGACAGCGTTTCGGCAGAATCGACATCCTGGTCAACAACGCCGGTCAGATTCAGGTGGGCCCCATCGAAGCCATGACAGTGGAGGATTTCGAGGACGCCATGAATGTCATGTTCTGGGGCGTCGTCTACCCGACCATGACGCTGTTGCCGTCTATCATGGCTCGTAACCGCGGGCAGATCGTGAACATCACCTCCATCGGCGGCAAGGTCGGCGTACCTCATCTGCTCCCGTACAGCGCGGCAAAATATGCGGCGGAAGGTTTCTCCGAGGGCCTTCATGCGGAACTGGCGAACACCGGGGTCAGGATCACCACCATCGCGCCGGGGCTGATGCGTACCGGGTCTTATAATGCGGCGCTGTTCAAAGGCGATCAAGCCGCGGAGTCGCGCTGGTTCAGCATGAGCGCCAGTTTGCCGGGCCTTTCGATGAACGCAAACCGCGCCGCCTGCCAGATCGTCTCAGCCGTCAAGCGCGGCGATGCCGAGAAAATCCTCAGCACACCGGCGAATCTGCTCGCCAAAGCGCACGCGCTCGCCCCGGGTCTCACCCAGGACCTTCTGGGCGTCATCGGTTCCGCGCTGCTTCCCAAAGTCGCGGGAGATATGAAATCGAAACCGGGCTGGAGCCTGCGGAATCTGAAATCACCGAAAATGCGCGCAATTCTTATGCTTGGCCGCCTCGCGGCCCGTCACCTGAATCAGAGAATGGCTTAACGACGGAATGCGAATCGTTCTGTTTTGCCACTCTGTCCGCTCAGACTGGAACCACGGAAACGCTCACTTCCTGCGCGGCGTCGCCACTGAGTTAATCGCGCGCGGACACGCCGTCGACATCTACGAACCGGCGGACGGCTGGAGCGCGAAGAACCTCATGGAGCAGCATGGAGATGAGGCGCTCGACGGGTGGCGTCCGTCTTACCCGCTGATTGAAACCAATGTCTACGACGAAGCCGACCTGTGCCTGGACCGCGTATTAGGCGCCGCCGATCTGGTCCTCGTCCATGAATGGAACAACCCGGAACTGGTCACGCGAATCGGCCGGCATCGGGCGGAAGGCGGCAACTACGTCCTGCTCTTTCACGACACGCACCATCGTTCCGCCACGGATCCCGATGCCATGGCCGGATACGATCTCGACAACTACGACGGCGTGCTCGCCTTCGGCGAGGTCATCCGCGATCTCTACCTGCGCGAGGGCTGGGCGAAGCGCGCATGGACCTGGCACGAAGCCGCCGATACGCGCGTCTTTCATCCCGTCGCCGGCGAGCCCAATCAAGGGGACGTCGTCTGGATCGGCAATTGGGGGGACGGAGAGCGGACCGCCGAATTGAAGGAGTTTCTCATCGATCCGATTCGCGAACTGGGCCTGCAGGCGCGTATTTACGGCGTCCGCTACCCCGATGAAGCGCTGCGAATGCTCGCCGACGCGGGCATCGAATATAGTGGATGGCTGCCGAACTATGAGGCGCCCCGGGTGTTCGCGTGCTTTCGCCTCACCGTGCATATCCCCCGGCGTCCGTATACCAAAGCGCTTCCGGGGATTCCTACGATCCGAATGTTTGAAGCTCTCGCGTGCGGCATTCCGCTGATCAGCGCGCCCTGGAAGGATACGGAACATTTGTTTGCCGCCGGCTGCGAATATCTCGTCGCGACCGATGGCGCGGAGATGAAGAGTCAGATGCGCATGCTTCTCGATAACCCCGAAAGACGCGCCCAACTCGCGTCCGCCGGCATTGACTCGATCCATACCCGACATAGCTGCGCGC
>DASZUZ010000852.1:0-8473 GCA_035547415.1 Bryobacteraceae bacterium
CTGATCGTCGCGAGCGACGGCTGGCTCGTCAAAGGCAAAGGTCACCCGCGCGCCGCCGGCACTTACGCTCGTGTTCTCGGCCGCTACGTGCGCGAGCAGAGGACCATGTCGCTGATGGAGGCCATCCGCAAGATGACGATCCTGCCGGCGCAGCGCGTCAATCTGCCCAACAAAGGCCGTATTAAAGAAGGCGCGGACGCGGACATTACGATCTTCGATTCCGCGAAGGTCCTCGACAAAGCCACTTACGAGAACCCGGCGCAGTATTCCGAAGGCATCCCCTATGTAGTCGTGAACGGCGTGGTTGTCGTGCGGAACGGCCAGTTGCGGACGGATGTTTATCCCGGTCGGGGCGTGCGGCGTTGAACCTTCTCTTCCTGCCGGTCGAACACGGGCATGAGCCTTTGCTCGATCCAGGAGAAAGCTGCGTCCAGGCCTTCTCGCTCATACAGCCGGCCCAGTTCGGCCTCCACTTCGGAGGGCTCTCCGAACGACGCCAGGAACTGGTTCGACGTCATGCGCCGGAACTTCTCTCCGTCGACCGCACCGTCGCTGCCGAGGATCCGGCGCCGCGCATAAAGGCACAGGACGGCGTCGCCAATCCAGGCCTCTTCGAGAATCTTCCGTCTGCGCTCCGAGGATTTCATTGTGGACTTTAGCTTCGAACTGAATCAGGTCCTCCCCGCGGACCTGCCGCACCGCGAGAATGTGATCCGCAAAGCGGCGGAGCATCTGGACCTCATCGTGGAGGCGAACCAGTATCTTAACCTGACGCGCATCACGACCCCGCGCGAAGCCGCCATCAAACACGTTCTCGACTCCGTGCTTCCCTGGCGTCGCTTTGAGGGGGCGAAAAACGTGCTGGATGCGGGCACTGGCGCGGGTTTTCCGGGCATTCCGCTGGCGCTGGCGCTGCCCCAAACCCAATTTACGCTGGCGGAATCCATCCAGAAAAAAGCGCGCTTTGTGGAAAGCGCCCTCGCGAAACTGCAGCTCCCCAACGTGACCGTCTCTGCCCGCCGCGCCGAAGACATCCTGCGCGAAGGCGGCTTCGACATCGTCACTGCGCGCGCTCTTGCGCCCACTCCGAAAGCCGTCGAACTCCTCGGGCCCGCCCTCAAACGGGGAGCCCGGGCATTGCTCTACAAAGGCCCCGATGTCGAACAGGAGATCGCGGCCAGCAAGCGCCCGGCTCAGATCGATATCGTCATGCGATACGAACTGCCGGACGCTCTTGGCGCGCGTACGATCGTTGAACTCCGGGCGCTTACCGCTGGACCCGGCCCGACCCGTCGCCCTTCAGCAGCGCCTTGACCTCATCCACCGTAAAGCGGTTGAAGTCGCCCGGCAGGGAGTGCTTCAGGCACGATGCCGCGGTCGCGAACTCGAGCGCTTCCTTCTTCGATCCGAGCGCATTGAGCCCGTAGATCAGGCCGCCCGCGAACGAGTCTCCAGCGCCCACGCGATCGACGATATGCGTGATCTCGTAGTGCCGGCTGACCGCGAACTCCGACCCGTCAAAGAGACACGCCGACCAGCCGTTATGCGAGGCGCTCTTCGACTCGCGCAGCGTGATCGCCAGCGTCTGGATGTTCGGATAGGCAGCGACCACCTTGCGCGCCAGCGCCTCGTAAGCGCTCTGATCGAGCTTGCCGGAGTGTACGTCCACGTCGGCCTGAATCCCGAGCGCCGCCTGGCAGTCCTCTTCGTTTGCGATCACGACGTCGACGTATTTGACCAGTTCGCTCATCACCTCGTGGGCCTGTTTGCCCCATTTCCAGAGATTCTTGCGATAGTTGAGGTCGCACGATACCGTGATGCCCCTGTCGCGCGCGGCCTTCACCGACTCCATCGCGAGCGCCGCCGCCGATTCGCTGATCGCGGGCGTAATCCCCGTCGTATGGAACCAGGTCGCGCCTTCGAAGGTCTTGTTCCAGTCGATATCGCCCGGTTTCGCGAGCGCGATGGCGCTGTTCTCGCGGTCGTACACGACCCTGGACGGCCGCTGGTTCGCGCCCGGCTCGACGAAGTAAATGCCCACCCGGCCCTTGCCGCGGACAATCTTCGATGTGTCCACGTTGAACCGCCGCAACTCGGCGATCATCGCGTCGGCGATGGGATTCGAAGGCACGACGGTGACATAGGCCGCGGGCAGGCCGAATCCCGCCACGGACACCGCGACGTTGGCCTCGCCGCCGCCCCACGTCGCGACGAACATCGGGCTCTGCAGAAGACGCTCGAATCCCGGAGGCGCGAGACGCAGCATGATCTCGCCGAAAGTAACAACTTTTTTGTCAGCCATGAATCTACTTGTTTATCACGCTGGCGACCGCGTCTACTGCGAACCCGCCCTCCACCGACGCCACGCCCTCGAACGGCACGATCGTCATGGGCGCCGCCGGCGGCCGCAGATTACGGACGAGCTTCGCCACCGCGCCCGACAGCGGATACACGTTCGTGAGCAGGATGCTGGACGGAGACGCTCCGGCTTCGGACAAGTCGCGGTCGAGCCGCTGGAACGCGAGCGCCGCGTCCTTCTCTCCGGCGCCAAAAGCGACCCGCGTGCCCGTGAAGGCGAGCTTATCCGCCGTGAGCTTCCCGCCGCGCGTGACCGCCTGGCACGCCGCGAACGCCTGATACGGCAGCCGCTGGGTCTGCACGAGATCGATCGCGGCGCCGGGATAACGCGCCGAAATCGCAGCTGTCAGTTCGGCTGGCTGGCTCAGGGTGCTGACGAAGCACGTAACCGCGATCGTCGACGCAGGGTCGGCCTTCGACGTCAGTTGGGTGAGGGCCTTGTCAAGCAACGGACGAGTCGGCGCAGCCGGGTCGCTGGCCGTCACCTCTTCGCCCGGGATGAAGTCGATGCCGCCCGGATTGACGTCGCGTTTCGCGGCCGACACCGCTTCGAGAACCACCTGCGCGTTCTCGACCGGCAGTCCGCCCGCCTGGATGACGCTGACCGACGGGATCGGCATTTTCTTGTCCGTCATGACCTCGCTGACGATCTGCGGGACCCTTCGCATATCGCCGCTGCCGGCCACAAATGCCCGGATGTGGACCACCGGGGCTCCGCCGTTCTCCTTCAGAATGGCCCGCAGCGCGTCCCGGGTCTGCTGGGTCAGCAGTCCTTTCCCGGAGAGCGGCGAGACCTGGAACACGAGGCGCCTGACGTCACCGATTCCGACGGCTGGAGGGTCTTTGGGCAACTCCAGCGTCTGTGTGAAATCATCCGCGTTCTTCTTCTTTCCCGCCAGAAGCACCGCGGCAAACCACAAACCCATGAGCCCGACAACCCAGCGCCTGTATCGCATCGACCTGTCACGATTCTACGCTGGTGACCGGATTGCGATCCTGCCCAACTTGATGCGCGCCCTTTTCGACCTCCTGTTCGGCAGACCTTTGGCCTCCTGGGAGGACAGGCAGGAGAAGATTGGTCCTGCCAGCGGGATTCCTGTCTTCGGGCTCGACGCTCTGAGTTCCGCCGCTTACGGTCCCGAAGCGGCGCTGACAATCCTGATTCCCGCGAGCGCGGCGGGCCTCGGTTACATCACTCCGATCACGTTGTGCATCGTCGTGTTGCTCGGCCTCGTGTACCTGTCTTACCGTCAGACGATCGCCGCATATCCGCAGGGCGGGGGATCGTACACGGTCGCGCACGAGAATCTGGGCACGCGTTTCGGTCTGCTGGCTGCCGCCGCGCTGATGGTGGATTACGTCCTGAATGTCGCGGTCGGTATCTCCGCGGGCGTCGGCGCGCTCGTCTCGGCCGTGCCGGCGCTGCACCCTCATATGCTGGCGCTTTGCCTCGGGATTCTGCTGCTGCTGACCATCGTCAACCTGCGAGGTCTGCGCGAAGCCGGCCTCGTGTTCATGCTGCCGACCTATACCTTTGTCGTCTGCCTCGGCGGGGTGATTGTATGGGGCGTGGCCAAGGTCATTCTGAGCGGAGGTCATCCCTCGCCCGTGGTTGCGCCGCCGGCGCTGCAGCCCGCCACCGAAGCCGTCACGGCCTGGCTTCTGCTGAAGGCATTTGCCAGCGGATGTACGGCCATGACAGGCGTGGAGGCCGTGAGCAACGGCGTTCAGGCGTTTCGGGACGATGTGGTTTCCAGCGCCCGAAAGACCCTGACCGTGATCATCGCGATTCTGACGGCAATACTGCTCGGGATTTCGTATCTCGTCCGGGCATATGGTATCGGCGCCACGCCGCCCGATTCCCCATCGTATCAGAGTATTTTGTCTCAACTGATCGGCGCGGTTGCCGGCCGGGGCGTGTTCTATTTCGTCTCGATCGGATCGATTCTCGGCGTGCTGGCGCTTTCCGCCAACACTTCTTTCGCCGACTTTCCGAGAGTCTGTCGCGCCGTGGCGGCCAATCGCTATCTCCCTTATGGATTCACAATCCGGGGCCGCCGCCTGGTTTATTCGCAGGGGATCTACGTTCTCGCGTTCCTGGCGGCATTCCTGCTGATTGTCTTCGGTGGCGTGACGGACCGGCTGATTCCTCTGTTTGCCGTCGGCGCGTTTCTGGCCTTCACCCTGTCGCAGGCCGGTATGGTGGCCCACTGGCGGAGGCAGGGCGGCAACCGCGCCAATCAGGCCATCAATGCTATCGGCGCATTCGCAACCGGCATCACGCTCCTGATTATCGTCGTCGCGAAATTCATGGAAGGCGCGTGGATGACGTTAATTATGATTCCCGCTCTGGTGGGAATTATGGCAAGCATCGGACGTCATTATCGCCGGATCGGCAGGGAGATCGCGGATTCGGCGCCGCTCTCGCTCGAACACGTTGAGCCGCCTCTGGTGCTGGTTCCGATCGACGACTGGAACAAGGTTTCGAAGAAGGCCCTGCGCTTCGCGATGTCCATTTCAGAGGACGTGCGGGCTGTCCACATCGACGCGGGGGAGAAGACGACATCGCTGCGGCAACGCTGGGACGATCTGACGCGCGTATCCGCGGAGCAGCGCGGGCGCAAACCGCCCGAACTGGTCGTCCTCAAGTCTCCCTACCGTTACGTGGTTACGCCCATTCTCGAATATGCGCTGGGCCAGGAAAAAGAGAACCCGGGGCGCAGGATCGCCGTCGTGATCGCGGAGCTTCGCGAAAAACGCTGGTATCACCTGTTCCTGCATAATCAGCGGGGCGAAGCTCTCACTGCCCTGCTGGTGGTCAACGGCGATGAGCGTATCGCGGTCGTCAACGTCCCGTGGTACGTGCGTTCGTGATCGCGTCGTGCGCGGCGTCGAGCGCCATCTGAGCCCCCACTTTCATGGCGGTCAGATCGTTTGCCGCATAGAGCACATCGACCCCCTGCGCCACCCAGAACGGGAAATCCTGCGGAGCGGCGCCGACCGCCACCTGTTTGCCACGGGCTCGCGCCACGCGGATGGTTTGCTCGGCCGCGGCATAGACCTTCGGGTGACCGGTCTGTCCCGGCACGCCGAGACTTGCGGAGAGGTCCGCCGGTCCGAGGAAGATCGCATCGACGCCCGGCACGGCGCAGAGTTCCTCGATGCGATCGACCGCTTCTTTCGTCTCGACCTGGATCATCAGACAGAGTTCGTCGTTCAGCTTCTGCTGCGCCTCGGCCACGGGTCCTGAAATGCCGTAGCCAACAGCTCGCGAAACCCCGAAGAAACCCCTCACGCCCGCGGGCGGAAACCTGGCGGTCGAGACCAGATCGGCGAGCATTTCCGGCGTATTCGCCATCGGAAGATCGATGATGTCGGGTCCGCACTCTGCGGCTTTCAGGACCGTTTCGCGGTTTCTGTCGGGAATCCGGATCATCGTCAGCATGCCGAATCCGGACGCGATCCGGCACAGGTCGGCGGCCTGCGCGAATGTCAGGAAAGTATGCTCCATTTCGACCCAGGCGGCCGTATAACCCATGAGCGCGGCCATTTCGATAAAATCCGGGTTATAGGAGTACGCGGCAGCCCCGATAATGGGAACTCCGCTTTGATTGGCTTCAATTGCTCTTTGCAGTCGATTCATTTTTTGAGTGATAAGGCTGCGCGCAGTCGCTCGTTATCATTTATTTATTAAGCGCTTCGGGCGGTGCGGATAACTCCTGAGCCGCCGGGATGGCAAATGTCGGATAGCAGAGCACTCATCTTATCAGTACTAATCGGTCTCCTGGTCGCCGTGCCCATTCTTATCGGCTTTCGGAGGTCCGGCCAGCGCGGAAGGTGCTGGAGATGCCGCGTCTGGATGCAGCCGGTGAGAAAGAGAGTGCGCATCGCGGGATTTCTGCCGGTCGGCAGATGCGAGGGATGCGCGACACTTTGTCTGGCTCTGGGGCCGCGATCGGGATCGGAATAAGACGCGCACACCCCGAAGGTATACTATTCACCCGGCTGTAGTGCGGATCGACACTGAAAGTTGACACATAATTACCCTCGAAGGGGGTGAATTCCGCTAACTGGTGCTAACATGACCTGTAATCAGGATCGGAAAACAATGGAGTTCGCAACAAGTAGTCGTGCGAGGGTCGTATGACACAACCGGATTCTTTCAGAGAAGAGGATTTGTTCGAAAATATCGCCGTCGCGACGGACGTCTATGCAACGGCCGTAAAAGCAATGCGGACGGCAGCGCCCCGCGCGGCGCTGGATGACGTCCGGACTGCTCTCGACCAGGCGAATGCGGCCTGGAGCGCGCTGCGGAATGCGCGAGAAAATCACTGGCGTTACACGCTGGAGCGTTCCGGTCTCCCCGCCCTGAACGTCGCATCTCCGCGCACCGCGATCGTCTACTCCCTCACGCGGCAAACGGAAGTTTCCGGTGTGGACTCCGGCAAACTCAAGCGGCTCACGCCCCGGGAGATCGAGGTTCTGAGACTGATCGGCGAAGGCAAGCGGACGAAGGAAATCGCCTGGAAACTGGGCATTGCCGTTAAGACCGCCACCGCGCACCGGGCGAACATCATGGAAAAGCTTGAAATTCACGAAGCTCCCAGCCTGGTTCGCTTCGCCATTCGCACCGGCATTTGCGCTGCATAACCCCGCTGCGCGCCGCGCTTCGATTTTCTTCGAACTGTCTCGGATCGGATAAGATCAAAGACATCGGGATGACGGCACAACTCGGAGGCACGGAACCCTCGCCAGGGTATGCTCGCGACGAAGTTCGCCGTATTCTGAACGTCTCCGAGCGGCAACTGCGCGCGTGGGAGAAGCAGGGATTCGTCGAAGCATCCGCGAGTTTCGGTTTCACGGATCTGCTCGCCCTCAAGACGCTGAAGAAACTTCGCGATTTCGATATCGCGCCGCGTCAGATACAACGCGCGCTGGAATCGCTCCGGAAGCGCCTGAAGGATATCGATCAGCCGCTCGCGCAGTTGCGCATCACCGCGGAAGGGAAGCACATCGCCGTTCACGTTTCCGGACGCAGAATGGAACCGATCAGCGGACAATTGCTGTTCGATTTCGACGCGAAGGAGATCGAAAAGCTGCGAGCTTTTCCCAAAGAGACCAAACCGGCGGACGATCAGCCCTCCGCCCGCGAACAGCAGTCGGAATTCTGGTTCCAGCGCGGGCTGACGCTCGAGGAAACCGGCGCTCCCGTCGCCGAGACCGTCGAGGCATACCAGAAAGCCATTGAAGCGAATCCGAACGCTTCCGGCGCTCTGGTGAATCTGGGAACCATCGCGTTCCGGATGCGCCGCCTGAAAGAAGCCGAGGCTTATTACGCGCGGGCGATGGCGGCGGATCCCGATTATCCTCTGGCGCATTTCAACCTCGGCAACCTGCATGACGAACAGGGACAGCCGGAAGAGGCGCGAAAGTACTATCTGAGCGCGATTCGGCTGAACCCCCGGTACGCCGACGCCTACTTCAATCTCGCGCTTCTGTGCGAGCGAAACGGGGAACTGCTGCAGGCGATCGGATACTGGCAGCAATATCTGAAGCTGGATTCCACCAGTTCGTGGGCCAGCGCGGCGCGCAAGCAGCTGGACCGGCTCAAGAAAGCCGTCCGTTCCAAGTAGCCGGCCTGAACGAAGCGGCAGTGCGATCAGGAATTCGCCCGCGATCGCACGCGATCCGCCAGCATCTGGCTCACCTGCTCAACTAATTCGCTCTTCTGATAAGAGCCCTTCTGAAGCACACGGCTGACGTGCCCGTTGAGACGCGCCCGATCCTCCGCGCCGAGTTCCCTCGCGGTGACCACGAGTACCGGCAGATGCTTCCATTCCTCATGGGCGTGCAGTTCGTCGAGGAATTCGAAACCATCCATCTCGGGCATCATCAGGTCGAGAAGGATGACGTCGGGACGCTCCCGCGCAAGATCTTCGAGCGCTTCGCGGCCGTTACCCGCTTCGCGCACGATCCAGCCTTCGCTTTCGAGCATGCGACGGATCACTTCCCGTGAATCCGCTTCATCCTCCACCACCAGAGCGATGCTCCGCTCCGGATTCCGATAGCGCAGCAGCACCTGGGACAGCCGGTCCCGATCGATCGGTTTCGTGAG
>DASZUZ010000853.1:0-5522 GCA_035547415.1 Bryobacteraceae bacterium
CCCGTCTGAACAAGGTGCGTCTTGCCACCGATCCAGTTGGCCGCATCGTCGATGAGTCCGGCGGATTTGAGTACGGCCACAAGCTGTTCGTAATCGCCGTGAACATCTCCCACCCCGACAACGCGCGCGACGTTGGTCCACACGCTTCCGGTTGTGGCTGGCGGGGCGACCGGCGGCTCGGTATTTCGACGAGTTTCCGATGCGACAGGCGGAGCCGGCGTCGGCGCTTTCGCCACAACAGTGGGCTCCGTGGCCGGTTTGGCCGGATGCGCCTGCCGCCACGCATCGGCCTGCTCCACGGCTTCGGCAAGCTGCTTCTTGTTCAGCTTCTCTGTCGTAAGTTTGATCAGATTGGCCGCGCGCGGTTCGCCCAGTTCTTTGGCAATCAGAAAGTATCGATGCGCCTGCACGCGATCCACAGGCACTCCCTCGCCGTTGTAATAGAGGATCGCGATATTACAAAGGGCTTCCGGGCTTCCCTGCTCCGCCGCTTGCTGATACCACTTCAGAGCTTCGGTGAAATCCTGCTTCACGCCCTGCCCGATGTCGTACATCACGCCCAGATTGAACTGCGCGTTGGCAACTCCCGCTTCAGCGGCTTTTCGGTACCATTTTTCGGCCTCGGCAAAATTCTGGAACGCTCCCGGGCCTTCGTCGTAGATGTTGCCGAGACTGTTCGCGGCGTTCAGGTCGCCCTGTTGAGCGGCCTTCAGAAACCATTTGCTCGCCTCAGATTCGTCTTTGGATACGCCTTCACCGTTGCTGTAAAGCACACCCAGGTTGTATTCCGCTTCGACGATCCCCTGCTCGGCGGATTTTCTGTAATAGTCGGCGGCTTTGGAGAAATCCTGATGGACGCCCTGCCCCCGGGCGTACATCAGCCCGAGGTTATATTGCGCGTGCGGCGCGCCCTGGTCGGCCAGCGGTTGCCATTCCTTCAGCGCAGTAGCGTAGTCGCCTGCGTTGTAGGCATTGAGACCGGCTTCGAAATCGGCCCGCAGAGCCGCCGTCGAGATCAGCGAAAACAACAGCAGGACCGGCAGATGGCGACGCACACACTTGGAGTCCATGCCCCGCAATGTGCAATTTCGCGGCCAACCTGAGCTAAACCGTGCCGCCCGTTCGGCCGCGAAGGCGGCGAAATCATGGTAGTCTGTCTACCCGGATAGCCGCATCCCAGGGTAGAATGTCTTCCAACATGGCGAAACCACCGTCGGACCGCGTCGAACTGCTCCAGGGCACGCTCGACATGCTGATCCTGCGCACTCTGCTGCTCGGTCCCGCGCACGGCCATCAGATCGCGAAGCACATCCAGCGCACCACCGAAGATGTCCTGCAGGTCGAGCACGGCTCTCTCTACCCCGCCCTGCACCGTCTCGAACGGAAAGGCTGGGTCGCCGCGAAATGGGAGGCCGCGGGCAAAGACCTCAGGCGGGAATTCAAGTATTACCGGCTCACTTCCGCCGGCAAAAAACAATTGGCCGCCGAGGAGTCGAAGTGGAAGCAGTTATCGCAGGCCATCGCGCGCGTCATGTGGCCGGCTCCCGGGGAACAAAAGCAGGAAGGCTGATATGGGGTGGCGCAGCCGGCGAGAGCGCGATCTGGAACGCGAATTGAAATCGCATCTCGATCTCGAAGTCGAAGAGCAGCGGGAACGAGGTCTTTCCGCGCTCGAAGCGCAATATGCCGCTCACCGGGTTGTGGGTAACATCCCGCTCGTCAAAGAAAGGACACGCGATATGTGGGGTTGGAACTGGATTGAACGCCTTCGGCAGGACGTGCGGTATGCGCTGCGCTCCTTCGCCGGAAGCCCGGGCTTCGTCACGGTAGCACTGGTATCGCTCGCGCTCGGAATCGGAGCCACCACGGCGCTGTTCAGCGTTGTCTACGGCGTCCTGATCGCGCCCTATCCGTACGCGCGCCCCGGCGAGATCTGGGCGCCTGCCGTCACCAGCCCGAAGGAACCGCCGCGCGGCTGGCATGTCTATACGCGCCGTGAATTCCTTGAAATCCGGAAGCTTCCTGCTTTCTCGAGCGTGATGGCAACCGCCCCCGGAGTGGCGCTTCTTTCCGGCGATCGCAGTCCGGAAAACATTCTGGCCATCCAGGTCTCCGGAAACGGGTTCGATTTTCTCGGCGTGAAACCGGTGCTCGGGCGAACGATACAGCCCTTCGACATCAATCCGGGCGGCGAACCCGCTCCTGTCGCCGTCGTCAGCTACGCGTTCTGGCAACGCGTTCTCGGCGCCCAGCCGAGCGCCATCGGCGCAAAAATTGTCATCAATGACGTTCCGAGAACCGTGATCGGCGTCATGCCGCCACGCTTCGGCTGGTACACGAGCGACGGCGTCTGGCTGCCCATGACGATGAATCTGGCGGACGAAGGGCCGCTCAACGTCATCATGCGCCTCGCTGCTGGAGTCACTCCGGCGACGGCCACGCAGATCCTCCAGTCGTTCAACCTGCAGCTTGCCGCGCGTACTCCGCGCAGCTTTCCGAGAGAAGGCTTTCGCAGCGTCCTGCTGAATTACCTGGACATCACCTCCGTCAGCGATGAGATGAAGTCCAGTCTGCACTTGCTCTTCGCGGCGGTGGGTTTCCTCCTGCTGATTGCCTGCGTGAACGTCGCCAATCTCCAATTGGCTCGAAACACGGCGCGGGTGCGCGAAATCGCGGTCCGGCTGTCAATCGGCGCAAGCCGTTCCCGCATTGTCCGGCAGTTGCTGACGGAAAGCGTACTGCTTTCTGTCGCGGGCGGCATCGCCGGCGTACTCCTCGCTGTCGGCCTCACGAAAGCCATCGTGGCTCTGATTCCGGCAGACTTCCTGCCCAACGAAGTGCGCATCGCCATCAACACGTCCGTCCTGCTTTTCTCCTTCCTGATTTCCGTCGCGACGGGCATCCTGTTCGGACTCGCGCCCGCATTCCAGTGCTCGCGTCCGAACCTCACGGCAACCCTGAAAGACGGAGCGCGCGGAGCGGGAGCCAGCGTACACGGCCAGCGCATGCGCGGGACTCTCGTCGCGGCCGAGGTAGGCCTCTCCGTGATGCTGCTGGCGGGCGCGAGCCTTGCGATCCGGAGCTTTACCGAACTGCTGCGCGTCAACCCGGGCTTTCAGCCGGAACGTACTCTGATGCTCAGCGTGCTGTTGCCGCCCAAACAGTACAAGTCCATCGACCGGCGAAACGCCTTCGGGCGGGATCTCCTGGAGCGAGTGAAGAATCTGCCGGGCGTCGAAGCGGCAGCCCTCGGAAATGGCGGCATGCCCTTCGGCGGCGTACCATCCGCCTTTACCATCGATGGACGCCCCGGGAATCCCCGGCAGAGGATCGGGATCGACCTCGTCAGCGCCGATTATGCCCGCACCCTGGGGATTCCCCTCAAGAAGGGCCGCGTCATGACCGACGACGAAATCGCCCGCGGCGCTCACCTTGCGCTGATTAACGAAACCGCCGCAAAGTTGTGGCCGGCGGGCGAGGATCCCGTGGGCCGGACCATCACGCTCGATAGTCTGGCGAAGCCCGGCAGGGGATCGGCCCTCTGGCCTCCCGATCCGGTCGCGGAAGTGACGGTCGTGGGTATCCTCGGCGACACGCGTAACGCGGGACTTCGCGACGCCACCACGCCGGGCATCTTCGTTCCTTACACGCTGATCGCTCCGCCTGGGCGCAACCTCGCCGTGCGGACTCACGGCGACCCCACTGCAATGCTCAACAGCATCCGCTCTACCGTGCGCGATATGGATAAACAGGTTCCCCTCGGACGGCCGCTTTCGCTTTCCGAAGTACTGGGAAACGAGACCGTGCAGCCCCGGTTCACGATGGCGCTACTCGCCTGTTTCGCGGCGCTCGGCCTGGCGCTTGCCGCCGCCGGAATCTACAGTGTCATCGCCTGCGACGTTTCGCAGAAGGTGCATGAGATCGGCGTCCGGATGGCGCTGGGCGCGGACCGCTCGGATGTCATCGGCATGGTGCTCGGAAAATCGGCGAAACTCGCGGGCATCGGGTTGATCGTCGGCATCGCGGGAAGCATCGCGCTCGAACGAATCGCGCAGTTCCGTTTTTTCGGCAGCGCGAAGCTGGATTGGATCTCGGTCAGCGAGGTCGTCGCGGTGCTCGCGATGGTGGCATTCATCGCCTCGTGGGCGCCGGCGAGACGCGCGGCGCGAATGCATCCGGTCGACGCTCTGCGTCACGAAGCGTAGACTATCTCTGCGCCCAGTAACGGTCCCGCGCCTGCACTTTGAGATCCCGGCGCCTTGTGGTCAGTTGCAGCTTCCGGAATTCGGAGATGCGCACCGGCATATCTGACACGTAGCCCAGGTTGTACTGCGTGCGCAGTTCGGATTCGATCACGCCGAACACCTGGTCGATCGGCTGCCGCTTCGTCACCTCGAAATAGCCGCCGCCCGTCTCGCGCGACATCCGCTGCAGGATGCCGCGCCCCTCGCTTCCGCCGAACAGGATCGAATAGATCAGCGTGTCCGAACGGTGCGCCGCATCGATGGCGTCCTGCAGCGTCAGGTCGCTCCCGTTCTCGCCGCCATCCGACATTACGATCAGCGCCTTGCGGCCTTTCTGATCTTTCATGATGTTCTTCGACGCATTCACCACGGCGTCGAAAAGCAGCGTGCCGCCGCCGTACTGATTCCGAAGCTCCTCGCGCGTCGGCGTATCGACAAGAGCCAGCGACTTCTCCAGTTTTTCGCGCGACGACGTGAGCGGCTGCGCCAGGAGCACCGCCATGTCGAATTGCATGATGAATACCTTGTCCTTGTTCTCGCGCAGGATTCTGTCGAGAAAACGGAAGCTGGCGGCGCGCTCCGCGCTCATCACGTGGTACTGGCTCAGGCTCGTATCGATCATCAGACCGAGCGTCAGCGGAAGATCGGTATCGCGCGAGAAGTATTTGATCGTCTGCGGCCGGTTGTTTTCCGTAATCCGGAAATCGTCCTTGCCGAGCGTATCGACAATCTGCCCCTGTTTATCGAGTACCGTGGCGAGAACGCTCACCACCTTGACGTCCGTTGAGAACGTGGCTTCCTCCTGCGCCCACAACGGAGCCGAGGCCGCGGCGAGGAGAAACTGGCGTCTGGTCTGCACCAATGCCATATTACGTCCTTACCGGATCGCCAGTTTCACTGAACGGCTGGTCAGCGTGGACGGTCCTGTAGATCCGCAGCCGAAAGGACAGACAACCTGCGCCAGCGTCATCGGAACATCGCCGGACGGCGCCGACGCCGGAACCTGAAAGTTGATCTGATCCAGCCCCGCAAATCCGGGCGTCAATCCGGCAAACAGTAAATCGGTGGACACGCCTCCGACGTTGAGCGAGAGCGCGTCGTGCTGCTTGTCGATAAAAATCAGCGCGTAAGAAATCGGATCCGCCGGAGCCGGCATGCCGGAAACGACCGGCGGAGACACCGCTCCGAGCCCGCTCATATACGCCACGAGCGTTTCGCCCCGGACCGCGGGATGCGACGGCGTCACCAGCGAGTAATCGTTCGCATGCTGCACGATAG
>DASZUZ010000854.1:0-8462 GCA_035547415.1 Bryobacteraceae bacterium
GGCACCAACGGCAATTCACTCCTCAATCTGGCCGTGAGCATCTCGGCCCGGGTAGCGCCCGATCGGGGCCTTGGGCTGGTCGAAACTCTGCTCGCCGCTGGCGCCGACGTGAACGATCCGAACGACCGCGGATGGACGCCCCTGCATCAGGCGGCGTACTCCAACCAAGGCGCCGTCGCTACCACATTGATTGAGAGCGGAGCGGACCCGGAGGCGGAAGCGCACGGCTCGGGCGGAACTCCGCTCATCGCGGCCTTGTTCTGGGGGCATCGCGAAATGGCCGATATTCTGGGCCGCCATTCCGTCGCCCCAGGAAATTTGCGCGCCGCGGCGGGGCTGGGGAACAAAGAACTTCTGGAGAAATGCTTCAGCGCGGAAAATACTCTGACGTTCGAGGCGTGCGCGGCGCGCGGATTCTACCGGCCGCACAGCGGGTTCCCGGACTGGCAGCCATCAGCCGATCCGCAGGAGGTTCTGGACGAAGCTCTGGTCTGGGCCTGCAAAAGCGGCCGCACGGACGTACTCGCCCGGCTGGTTCGCGCCGGCGCTCGCCTCGACGCTGACCCGTATCGCGGCACGCCGCTCATCTGGGCCGCGGTGCGCAATCGCATGGATGCCGCGGGGTGGCTGATCGATCACGGCGCTCCCGTCGATCAGAAGGCCACTTTCGGAGGCCTCACGCACGGTCAGGGCGTGACCGCGCTGCACATGGCGGCGCAAAACGGGCATCTGTCCATGGTGCGGTTGCTGATCCAAAAAGGAGCGGACCGCAAGATCAGGGACGATCTTTATCACGGGGACGCCGAAGGGGCGGCAAACCACTTCGGGCAGATCGCCGTTAGGGACTATCTGCGCTCGCTGGGAGCGTAGTATCCGCTTGACAATCGGAATCGCGATTGTATTCGCGAGCGCGGTGAATGCGGCGTTGACACGAGCCGCAAATCCCTCCCATGCTAAGCTCTGAATCGCCGCACTAAAACCATGGATCGAAGAAGCTTTCTCTCCACATCTCTGACCTCGTCCGTCGTGTCGCTGGCCGGCGCGGTGACGGCGGAGGCCCAATCGCGCGCCGCCGGCGCAAAGACCGCCGAATACTACGACCTGCGCCGCTACCAGCTCGTCAGCGGGCCCGGCACAAAGCTGACCGACCGCTACTTCGCCGACGCGTTCATCCCCGCCTTGAACCGGCTCGGCATCGGCCCCGTCGGAGCCTTCTCCGTCTATTTCGGCCCGGACACGCCCGCTTATTACCTCCTGCTGCCGTCCGGCAAACTCGAAACGCTCGTGACAGCCGATCTTGAAGTCGCGAAGGATTCCGCATTCATGAAAGCCGCGGCGCCCTTTTGGGACGCTCCGGCCGGGACCCCGCCGTACGTCACCATCGAGAGCACGCTGCTCCGCGCCTTCGAAGGCTATCCGAAACTGACCGTCCCGCCCGCCGCGACCGGAAAGCAAAAGCGCATTTACCAGCTCCGCACGTACGTCTCGCCGACGAACATGGACCATGTGCGCAAGGTGGAAATGTTCCATCACGGCGAGTTCGACATCTTCGCGAAAGCAGGCGCCGCCAACGTCTTTTTCGCCGATGCGCTGATCGGTCCGAGACTGCCGAGCCTGACTTACATGCTCAGCTTCCCGGATATGCCGGCCCTCGAAACCGCCTGGGACAAGTTCCTCGCCGACCCCGACTGGAAGAAGCTCTCGAGTGATCCGCGATTCAAACTGGAGCCCCCGACGGTCTCGAACGTCACCAGCCTCGTCCTGCGGCCGCTCCCGTACTCGCAGGTGTAGCCTCGCGCTAATCGCGCCGCAGCGCCGTCATTGGGTCGAGCGCGGCGGCGCGATGCGCCGGCAACCCGCCTGCCACCAGTGCGGCGCCCAGAAACACCGCGATCGCAGTGCCAATGACAACCGGGTCGGCCGACCCGATTCCAAACAGAAAAGATTGCGTAAAACGCATCAGCGCAATGGATCCCGCTATTCCCGCCAGCAATCCTCCCGTCATCATGCCCAGCAGATCTTTCACGACCAGACCGTAAAGGGAGGGCCGCTGCGCGCCGAGCGCGGCTCGAATCCCGATCTCTCGTGTCCGCCGCGTCACGGAATAGTTGAGCAGCCCGAATATTCCGGTGGCAGCCAGAATCAGGCCAGCGAACGCGAATGCCCCGCCAATCGCGCCCAGCAGTCGCTCCGTTCGAATCGTGCTCCCCACCAGGGCGTCCAGCGTCGTCACGTCACGCGTCCTCATGCCTCCACCCAACACCTCCGCCTCGCGCTGCACCATCTTTGACACGGAAACGGCGTCGAGCGTCGAACGCACATACAAGGTGAAGGCGCGCGGCGGCTTCATCGGCATGTAAGCGATCGGCTCGGGTCCATTGCGGAGGCTGCCGAAGTGCGAATTTGCCGCCACTCCGACAATCTTGTGCCGTACGCCGTCATCCCGGCGGAATTCTCTTCCGATCACCGGGCCCCCGCCGAAATACTTTGTCGCGAACGCACGGTTCACAATCGTCGGTACTGGTTCGTTGTCGTTATCCTGCGGGATGAAGTCGCGTCCGCTGAACAGAGGCGTCCGCAGCGTCGCAAAGTAGCCGGGAGAAACGCGGTAGAACGTCTCCTCCTGCTGCGACAGACCTTTGCCCGGCAGCGCCACCCTTTGTGCGCGCCGCGCTCCGGAAAACACGGCCATCCAGGCCGTAGCCGCGCCCTGGACCTGCGGCAAGTGGCCGACGCGCGTCTGGATTTCCCGCAGAAGCGGCAGTTGGCGCTCTCTCTGCGCGGTGTTGACCATGGACACGACCGCGACGCCCCGTGGATCGAATCCGGTATCGACCGCCGCCAGGTTGTACAGGCTGAACAGGAAACCGACGCCCGCGGCGACCAGGCAGAAGGCGAAAGCCACCTGCACGCCCACGAAAAGGCGGCCGGTTCGGAGCCTGCCTGCCGGTCCGTTGTTGTGGCGCAGTTCGACAATGGGGGTTGCGCTCGTCGCCTGCAACGCGGGCAGGAGTCCGAAAAAGAGCGCGGAAATCGCGCAGATTCCCGCGCAGAACAGGAGCGCTCGTCCGTCTGGCGCCAGCGTGAGTTGCACCGGATTGTTGGGGGTCGAGACCATTGCCACGAGCGCGGGAGCGGCAACCCGCGCCAGAAGCCAGCCGGCGAGCCCCGCGATCGACGAAAGGAGCAGGCTTTCCGTCAGAAGCTGGCGAACCAGACGGGCACGTCGCGCGCCAAGCGACACCCGCAAAGCCATTTCACTGGCGCGCGCGCTGGAGCGGGCGAGCAGCAGGCTTGCAACATTGGCGCAGGCGATCAGGAGCATGCACCCGGAGACGCCGAGCAGAATCCACAACGGCCGCGAAAACGTCCGGCGGAATCCCCCCGAGCCGTTTGCCCCGGAATCGGCCACGATGTTTATCTGCCGCATCTGCTTCCGCACGGCCGCGGGCAGCTCCGACCCGCCACTCCGGAGTTCCTGATATCGAGAGAACGCCGGCTGCAGCCGCGCGGCCAGTTGCTCCCGGCTCTCGCCCGGCGCGAGGCGCCCCATGATCCGGAAGAGGCGCGCATCGGTTGCAAAGATGCCGGGATCGGCCATGGTCACGGGCAGCCAGACATCGACGAACCTCCCCGGCTCTGTGCCCGAAAAGCCACGGGCCGCGACCCCGAGAACGGAAAACGGCCTGCCATCGATCGTCAGTGTGCGCCCCATGATCGCGGGATCGCCGCCGAACCGCCGCTGCCAGTAGTCGTAGCTCAACACGGCCACGGCGCGAGGAGCCGGATAGTGGTCTTCCGCCGGTGAGAAAAATCTGCCGAGCGCGGGCGAAACAGCCAGCGCCTCGAACGCGCCCGGAGAGACGAATTGATCGGTCACCTCCTCGTATGCCGTCTCATCGGAGCCCTTCATTTCCACCCGGTTCGGGGAATCGAAAAGGGCAAGACGAGCGGAATCGCCAGCCGCGATGCGAAGATTCTCATACGCGGGATAGCTGAACGCCTCCTTGTCCTCGGATGCGGGAATGCCTTCCGCACCGCCCGCGGAAGTCGACAACGCGACCAGCCGGTCCGGTTGCGGCAATGGCAGCGTCCGCAACAGCGCGGCGTCGACAATCGAGTAAATCGCGGTATTCGCTCCGATGGCCAGTCCGAGAGACGCGATCGTGGTGATCGCGAAGGCCGGATTTCGCAGCAGCCCGCGCAGAGCGTACCGGGCATCCTGCAGGCTGCTTTCCAGAGCCGCCGCGAGCCGCAGTTCCCGGCAGCTTTCGCGAGTGCGGGTCGCATTACCGAAGGAGCGCGCCGCCTGTCGTCGCGCCTCGGTTTCGTCGAGGCCGTTCCGCCGCAGGTCAGCCGCGCGGCGCTCGATGTGGTCACGAATCTCTTCCTCCAGATCGGCGTCGAGCCCTCGGGGGTTTACTGCGTTCTTCAGTCTCGAAAACCAGGACACGATGAACCTCTCATCATTTCGTCTCGTCAGCGCTATGCGTGACGGAGCACGCGGGCGACGCCGGCCGAAAAACGATCCCAGCTCTCCGTTTCCGTCGCGAGCTGCCGGAGTCCGGTGCGGCTGATGCGATAAATTCGCGCCCGCCGTTTGTTCTCCGTCATCTTCCACTCCGCCTGGATCCACCCGGCTTCTTCCATGCGGTGGAGCGCGGGGTAAAGGGAGCCTTCATCCACGCGGAGCGCTTCCTCGGAGACCTCCTGGATTGCGTTGGCGATTCCGTAGCCATGCGTGGGACCGCGGCGGCTGAGGATGGTGAGGACCAGCAGGTCGAGAGCGGACTGCGCGGAATTGGATTTTCCCATTTACCTAGACGGCTAGGGTAGCCGTCTTCATGAAACCATCGGGTTTGTCCGTTGTCAAGCGCCGTTTCAGAATCGCTGCGGCAACGGGAGCTACACTACCCGCATGTCGACGAATCATGTGGATCGGCGTTCGCTTCTGAAGGCCGCCGGATCGATGGGGATCGTGGGCGGACTCCCCGAAATGGCGCTGGCGCTCCAGGCAACTGGCGAGGTGAAGCACGAGGTCGCCGCCGGCGCTCCGCGGGAAGCGGCGCACGGACGCAGAATCCGGTTCGCCGTCATCGGACTCGACCACAGCCACATCAATGGCATCACCGACACGATCCGGCGTGGCGGCGGTGAACTGGTTTCCGTCCACTCCACGAACGCGCAGGCGCTCGCGGCGTTTCAGAAGCGCTACGGCGGGGTGACGGTAGCGCGCGCCGAGGAGGAAATCCTCAACGATCCGTCGGTCCAGTTGGTATGCTCCGCCGCCATCCCGGATCTGCGCGCGCCACTCGGAATACGTGCGATGCGCCACGGCAAAGACTTCCTGAGCGACAAGCCCGCCATCACCACGCTGGACCAGCTTGCCGAGGTTCGCCGGACCATTCAGGAAACCGGCCGCATCTTCGCGATCATGTACGGGCGCATGGAACAAAGAGCCACCATGCACGCCGGCGGCCTCGTGAAGAGCGGCGCCATCGGCCGGGTCGTGCAGACGATTCAGCTGGCGCCGCATCGGGTGAATGAAAATACGCGCCCCGAGTGGTTCTGGGATCCGCTGCGCTACGGTGGCACTCTTTGCGACCTCGGCTCGCACCAGGCCGACGAGTTCGTGTATTTCACCGGCTCCACCGCGGCCGGGGTCACGATGTCGCAGGTAGCGAATGTGAATTACCCGCACCGCCCGAAGTTCCAGGATTTCGGCGACATGCTGGTCCATGGCAACAGCGGTTTCGGATACTTTCGCGTCGACTGGCTGACCCCGGGTGGCGTGCCGGCATTTGGCGATGAGCGGACGTTTATTTTGGGAACCGAAGGGTACATCGAATTGCGGAAGACCGTCGATATCGCCGGGCGGCCGGGTGCGGATCACCTCTTCATCGTCGACGGCAAGTCGGCCCGCTATATCGACTGCGGCAAGCTGGACTTACCCTTCGGACAACGTTTCGTCGAAGACATTCTCAATCGCACGCACACGGCGCAGGATCAGGCAGCGGCACTGCTCGCCTCGGAACTGGTCCTCAAAGGACAGAAGAACGCGCGCGTGCTGCAGGACTGACGCGCGGCCCGCTGGTTTTGAGTTACCCGTTCTCGACGCGCGCCTTGATATCCGAGTACGCCGCATCGATGAGACTGCTGAGCGCCGTGGCGTCGAAGGCGATTCCGGGCCTCAGCTTCACATGGCGCATGAACTTGCCCGCGCCTTCGAGTAGCCGGGCCGGATCCCGCAGCGCCGCGCCGTGAAAAAAACCGACGTTTACGTGCGACGTGAATACATTGACATAGCCGAAGGGCGCGTCTCCGAGACACGCAACCGGATGGCCGTCATGCAGCAGTTCCCGGACTTCGTCCCCGCATTTCCGCATCGCCTCGAACCACTGGCGCGCGATGGTTCCCAATTCATTCGCATGCTCTTTCATCCACCTGTCGATGGCGGGATCCCGCTCGACAGCGCCGTTGAATCGCAGGATTTCCGTTCTCATCGATGGCTCCTTATATGTACCCTTCCGATCCGGCAAAACCCCTCGTCTGCAACCGTCGTTCTTGTGTCGCCGGCGCGGGCGGGGGCTGAACTTCAGGCGATAATCTTACACAGTGCGGAAGACGCAATCGATCGTTCGGCGCCCTGAGACCACAACGGAAAGCGCCGATGCCACGCGCGGACAGCTCAGTTCGATCCCGTACGACCTGCTGCGGGAAGCCTCCGGACGGCTTCGCGTGCTCGCGCTGGCGGTGGCCGCTTTATGGATTGTGGGCATAACGCTCGATCACGTTTTTGAGCCGCAGACAGTTCGCGGAACCGTTGGCGGCCTGCTCCCTGTTGCCGACCTGATTGCCGCCGCCTCCGTCGCCTCGTCACTGGCGCTTTACTGGTGGGCGGGGCGCGAAGGGCAGAATCCGCGCGTCACTCTGAACGCGGGGCTCGGGTACCTGGTGTTCACCGCATTTTCGCTGGGCCTGATCACGCACTGGGATCACTCTTCCAGCGCGGAGCCCGTTCACAGCATGATCAGCTGGAACGGCATTCTGATCATGATGTTCGCGGCGATTGTGCCCACCTCGCCGTTGCGAATGGCGATTGCCGGGCTGCTCGCGGTTTCGATGAATCCGCTGGGAATGCTTGTGGCGAGAGCGGAAGGGATCTGGCCGTTTGATTCCGTTCTCACTGTTTTCGATATGCATTTCCCCGATTACCTGCTGGTGGGTGTGGCGGCGATCGTTTCGCATGTGGTGACGCGGTTGGGTCGGCAGGTGGGCAAAGCTCGCGAGATGGGCAGTTACCGGTTGACTGAAATGCTGGGCAAAGGCGGGATGGGAGAGGTGTGGCGCGCGCGTCACCGCATGCTGGCGCGGGATGCCGCGATTAAGCTCATTCAGCCGGAACTGCTGGCGGACGGCTCCGGCCGCAAGGCGGATCAGGTGCAGCGCCGATTCGAACAGGAGGCGAGGATCACGGCGTCCCTGCGGTCGCCGCACACGGTTGAACTCTACGACTTCGGCGTGACGGAAGACGGCGTGTTTTATTACGTGATGGAACTGCTGGACGGAATCGATCTCGGGACGCTGGTGACCCGGTTCGGTCCGCAGCCGGCGGCTCGCGCGATACATATCCTCAGGCAGACCTGCCTTTCGCTGGAGGAAGCGCATGGGCGCGGCATGATCCATCGCGACGTGAAGCCCGGCAACATTTTCATCTGCCGTTTGGGGACGGAGTACGATTTCGTGAAGGTGCTGGACTTCGGTCTGGTAAAGACTCTGAACGCAAAGGATGAAGGCCTCACCGCGGAAGGCGGGATCATGGGCACGCCCGATTACATGCCGCCGGAAATGGCGCTGGGCGGCGGCAACGCGGGACCGGCGAGCGATCTCTACGGCGTGGGTTGCGTGGCTTATTGGCTGCTGACAGGCAAGCGTGTTTTTGAAACAAACGGAGCGATGGCCATGATGCTGGCGCATGTTCAGGAGAAACCGGTGCCTCTGTCGGAAAAGGCCGGGCATGAGATTCCGGCGGCGCTGGAGCGGATCGTGATGAGATGCCTGGAGAAGAAACCGGCGGATCGTTACGCAAGCGCGCGGGAACTGGAGCGGGCACTCGCCGCCTGTAGCGATACAGCAGATCTGTGGACCCGCGAACGCGCGCGGAAATGGTGGTTGCTCAATGCGCCGGAATCAGCGGCGGTCGCCGATGCCCGGGCCGCTTCGACACTTACGCAGCAGGCGACGCTGTAGTCTTTTTGAACTCGTGCAGCGATTTTCCGGCCCAGGTTCCGAATCGCCGACAAACCGCTCGAAAACGGCCACTTTCCCGGTAGCCGACATTTCACTGATCCAGCCCTTCGATCCGGACGCGCCGCAGGAGTGTCCAGTGGTCACCGTCCCACAAGTAGTAGAAGGCATAGGGATCGGCGCCGCGACGATCTGAATGTGGTGTCGCCCTGACA
>DASZUZ010000855.1:0-2695 GCA_035547415.1 Bryobacteraceae bacterium
TTCACATCGACGATCAGTTGATGGACGAACTGCAGCAACTGAAGTCGTTGCTCAATCCGGTCGAGATCCTGTTTGTCGCGGATGCAATGACCGGTCAGGATGCCGTCAAGTCGGCGGATGAGTTCCACAAGCGCCTCGGTATTACGGGCGTGATCCTGACGAAGATGGACGGCGATGCCCGCGGCGGCGCCGCGCTGTCGATCCGCTACGTCACCGGCCAGCCCCTGAAGTTCGTAGGTCTGGGCGAAAAATCGGATGCGTTTGAACCGTTCCATCCCGATCGCGCCGCCTCGCGCATTCTCGGCATGGGCGACATCGTCAGCTTCGTCGAGAAAGCGCAGGAAGCATTCGACTCCAGGCAACAGGAGGAGATGCAGCGCAAGCTGATCGAGAACGAGTTCACGCTCGAGGATTTCCGCGATCAGTTGAAATCGCTGCGCAAGCTGGGTTCGCTCGAGTCGATCCTGAAGATGATGCCGAAGGTCGGGATGATGAAGGAACTGCAGAACATGCAGCCCGACGAGAAGGAACTCACGCGCATCGTGGCCATCATTGATTCGATGACGCCCAAAGAGCGCGAGAATCACATGATTATCAACGGCAGCCGCCGGCGGCGCATCGCGCGCGGCAGCGGCACCTCCGTTCAACAGGTCAACGATCTGCTCAAGCAATACGGGCAGGCGAGAAAAATGATGAAGAGTCTCTCCGGCAACATGGGCTTCCTCGGCAAGAAGATGGGAAAGCTGGGCGGCCTGGGTAAACTCGGATTACCAGGGTTCTGAAAGTTTTAAGAGGATAATAGAAGCTACAATGCTGATGATCAGACTGGCTCGGTTCGGAGCCAAAAAGAAGCCGTTCTACCGCGTGGTAGTCATCGAAAAGGAACGCGCGCGCGATAGCCGCAATCTGGAAGTCGTGGGACATTTCAACCCCCTGACCAACCCGGCGACCGTGAAACTCGAACATGAGCGCATCGCTCACTGGACGAAAAATGGCGCACAGATGTCGGAGACGGTGGCGCGTCTGGTGAAGAACAATCCCGCGCCGGCGGCTGCGTAACTAAACGCGGCCAGCGCCGCGTTACGGAGGGAAGTCGATGAAACAGTTGATTGAAGATATCGCGAAGGCTCTGGTCGACATCCCGGAAGAAGTGGAAGTCACGGCGGTCGAAGGCGAGCAGACGACGGTTCTCGAACTGAAAGTTGCTCCCAGCGATCTGGGTAAAGTGATCGGCAAACAGGGCCGGACCGCGCGCTCGATCCGCACTATTCTCGGCGCTGCCGGAATGAAGCTCAACCGCCGCTTTACGCTCGAAATCCTTGAATAAGATCGCTGTCGCCGTCATCGTTCGCCCCCGCGGGAATCGGGGCGAACTGACGGCTGTTTCTCTTTCCAGCCGTCCCGAGCGCTTCGCGGCCCTGCGCACGGTGGATCTCAACGGTGAACTGCGCGAGGTCGAGCGCGTCTGGGATCATGACGGCGCTCTGATCTTCAAGTTCCGGGGAATCGATTCGATCTCCGACGCCGAACGCCTGCGCGGCGTGGAGGTCTGCATCCCGGAATCGGAACGCATTCAACTGGAGCCGGGCGAGTATTTCCATTCCGACCTGATCGGGTGCGAAGTGCGCGATTTTTCTACCGACCGGCTGATCGGGCATGTTACGGGCTGGGAAGAATATGGCGGTCCCGCGCTGCTCGAAGTCGATGGCGGCCGTCTCCTCATTCCATTCGTAAAAGCGATCTGTAAGGACATCCGGCCGGCTGACCGGTTGGTCCGCGTCGAACTCCCCGAGGGCCTCGAGGAATGAAGTTCCACCTCCTGACCATCTTCCCGGAGTTCTTCGAGGGCCCGTTTCGCCACGGCGTGGTGGCGCGGGCGGCGCAGGCCGGATCCCTCGAAATTCATCTCCACGATCTTCGCAACTGGACGCATGATTTTCACCGCACGGTCGACGACCGACCGTTTGGTGGCGGCGAGGGCATGCTGCTCAAGCCCGAGCCGATCTTCGATGCGGTGGAGACCATCTTTCCCGCGCGAACGCCACGCCGGAAGGTTATCCTCCTCTCCGCGCAGGGCCGCAGGTTTACCCAACAAACAGCGCGCGAACTCGTGGAGAACGACGAACTGCTCTTCATCTGCGGCCGCTACGAAGGCGTTGACGAACGAGTCGCCGAACATCTGGCTGACGACGAGCTGTCGATTGGAGATTACGTGTTGAGTGGCGGCGAACTCGCTGCCGCGGTGATTATCGACAGCGTTGCGCGGCTGCTTCCTGGAGTCCTCGGGAATCGGGATTCGGCCATCAACGAATCCTTCGAAGAAGGTATCCTCGACTGTCCCCAATGGACCCGCCCCGCTGATTTCCGAGGCTGGAAAGTACCCGAAGTACTGTCGAGCGGCAACCATGCGGAAATCCGTAAATGGCGGAAGCACGCCGCCCTGGAAAAAACGCAACGCCTGCGGCCCGACTTGCTGCGGAACTGATCGCATGCCGGCGACGGCATAGTCCGGCCCTATACCTCCGGTACTACACCTCATCGAGCGAGACGTCTGCTGCTCGGAATCGTTAAGATCGAGCAAAATAGATGGAACGTCGTGCGCTTTATCCGGCTAAAATAACGGTTTGTTTCCCGAACGGAGAACCCATTGCCAACGACTGAAACCCTGACGCTCGAAAATCTTGCTATCAACACC
>DASZUZ010000856.1:0-5763 GCA_035547415.1 Bryobacteraceae bacterium
GGCAAGTACGAGCCCGTTGCGACGATCACGACGACGCGCGGCGCCCGGACGATCGGAGCCGACCAGAAAGCGCACAAGCTCTATCTGCCGTCGGCGGAGTACGGCCCGAGCGAATCGAAGGACGGAAAAGGCGGGGGACGACCCCAGCCACTGCCCGACAGTTTCTCGATTCTTGTCGTAGGGCGCTAGCCTTCAGCTGGCGAGATTCGGCATGGCGTGGGGGAAATCCCCGCGCCAGACCCGACCGAACAGCGCGACCATTTCGTCGTGAATCCGGCCGTTATCAGTCAGAATATGAGGCGAACGCAGGTGGTGCGGTCCGCCCTTCATGTCCGTGCAGATTCCGCCTGCTTCCTGTACGAGCAGGATTCCCGCCGCCATATCCCACGGACTTAACCCGATTTCCCAGAAGGCGTCGAGCCGGCCGGAGGCGACGTCGGCGAGATCGATCGCAGCCGACCCGCAGCGTCGAACTCCATGGGCGGACATTGCGAGTTCGTGAAAGAAATGAATGTTCGGATTTACAGTCCGGTTGTGATTCGGGAACCCGGTGCTCATGAGCGAATCGGCCACGCGAGTCGCTTTTGAGACATGAATACGGCGACCGTTGAGAAACGCCCCGCCACCTTTTTCGCAAGAAAATAATTCGTTACGGTTCGGATCGAAAATGACCCCGGCGATCAGTTCGCCGGCCTTTTCGAGCGCGAGTGTGACGTTCCAGACCGGATAGGAATGGGCGAAGTTGGTCGTTCCATCGAGCGGGTCGACATACCAGCGGTAGTCGGACGGGCTCTCGTGCCCACCACCCTCTTCGGCCACGATGCCATGATCCGGGAAATGTTTCTTCAGACGCTCAACGACGAGTTTTTCCGAAGCGCGATCCGCCTCGGTAACGAGATCGAACTCGCCTTTCATCTCAAAGCTGACGCGCCGCTCGAAATAGTAGCGGAGCAGGGATCCGGCGTCCTGCGCGATCTCCGCCGCGGTCTCCACAAACGAATTCATTGGTTTCAGGCAACCTCAAAGAGGTACTTAATATCGTGCTTGAAGATAAAGAGATTCGGCGCTCCCTCGCGGGTGATCCGGATAAAGCGCTGATCGTAATATTCGATCACGCCCTGAACTTCCTCGTTATCGCTGAGTTTGACGCGAACCGGGATTTTCTTCTCGATCAGGTGCTTGAGGTACTTGATCTCCTCGAAAGTCTGTTCCGGAGGGCGCGCGCTTTTAGCCTTGGTTTCCGCCACGATGAAGTATCTAAGGACCTTTCGGTTTTTTAGCCGGCGGCTTCCGCGGGCGAATGGTTTCGCCGCTTTGGCTTTCGCCGACAAGCCCGGTGGACGATCCCGGATATGAGGAGGAGTCCTGCTGAGCCTCTCCATAGTATCCACTGCGGGCGACCACGCGCAATTTCGCATCGCGCACGGAAATCCGGAGCGGATGAAACCGGTCCTTTGTGAGCGGAACGTCTTTCGGATAGAAACCGATCAGATACTGGGTTCGCAAGTCGCGAATGATCTGATCGAACGCCTGATCCATTTCAGCCCCCAGGGTGGGCGCGAATACCCGGCCGCCGGTTCGCTGGGAAAGGGTTGTAAGCGCATTCTCGCCTCCCACGTTGCGCCCGGCTTCATTGGTGATCGGGACAACGAGGACCGGGTAAATGACTGCGTCCGCAAGTTGGGCTGACTCGGTGGCGCGCTGAAAATCCGTCTTGCTGGTGGTATCGCCGCCGTCGGTCACCACGATCAGAATTTTTCGCCCCTGCCGGTCTTCGATATCTCGGGACGCAAGCAGGATCGCGTCATAGAGCGACGTGCCTGCCTCTCCATGCAGACCGCGAAGCGAGCGCTCGATGGCCGTGATATTCCGCGTGAATCCGTTCAGTTTGACGATTTCCCAGTTAAAGCTGTAGAGCGCCACGGCGTCCTGCGGATTTCCCTCCCGGAGCAGCGCGCGCGCGAAGCGTGTAACGGAGTCGGTTTCGTACCGCAGATCCTTCGCGGTCGACCCGCTGTTGTCGATGAGCACGGCGACAGAGAGAGGTTGGTCGGTCTGGCGCTCGAAAACGGAAATCTGCTGCGGTGCGCCATTGTCGAGGACCTCGAAATCGTCCTTGCCGAGCGCGCCGACGGCAGCGCCAGCGGCATCCTTCACCGTGGCCAGGATTCGCACCAGGCGGACGTCAACGTGGATGGTTCCAGCGTCTCCGGTCGCCGTCTGCCGGGGCGGTTGCGCGGTAATGCAGAGCGCTCCGCTAAACAGGAGCCACGCGAGGCGCATTCTGGTCCCACTCGCCTTCAACCCATACCTCCCCGTCTTCGAAAAATTCCTTTTTCCAGATGGGGACCTGCCGCTTCAGACGATCGATTCCTTCGAGCGCTGCCTCGAAAGCGGGCCGCCGGTGCGGGGCGGTGGCGACGACAAGCACGCTCGCTTCGCCGATTTCCATTGTTCCCAGCCGATGGATGATGCCGATGCGGCTGATTGCGAACTGCCGGGCGACCTCCCGCCCGATCGCGGCCATCTGCCGGATCGCCATGGGTTCGTAACATTCGTACTCGAGCCGTAGGGTCCCCCGTCCTCTGGTATTGTTACGGACCACACCGTGGAAGGTTACAACGGCGCCATCGAAACCTTGAAGGAGACGGGATTCGGCGGCGCGAGGATCGATGGGGTTGCGGGTCAGGGCGAAAAAGTGGCCTTCCGGGTCCGCGATCTCCTGGAACGGCGCGCCTCCGCTAACGGGCGGGAGCAGCGCGACTTCATCGCCGTCGCCCAGCACGCTTGCGGGATCCGCGAACTCATGGTTGAGCGCCAGCACGATGCTGGACGCCATGGCCGATAACTGCGGAAATTGTCGGGCGTAGTGATCGAATACCGACCGCACGCTGGCCCCGGACGGAAGATCCAGACGGTCCTCCGTGCGGCCGCAAATGTCCTTTAATAACCCGAAAAAAAGCACTCTGATTTGCATGGCGGCGATGAGAGAAACGGCAAACTAAAGGCAGCTTAACAGATCGGCCAGGCGTAACAGCTACAATCGAAAGTCCGTGCCTCAATACGTCAGTCATATCCGGGTACGCTATGCGGAAACCGACCAGATGGGGGTTGTTTACCACGCCAATTATCTGATCTGGATGGAAGTAGCCCGGACCGATCTCTGCAGGTCACTCGGATTCGACTATAAAGAGATGGAAAGCGCCGATGGGATCCTGCTCGCTGTGACCGAGGCGCATTGCCGTTTCCTGACGGCGGCCCGGTATGACGACGATATTGCGGTGACGGCATTCCTTGCCGAGGCAAACCGACGTTTCGTCACATTCGATTATGAACTGGCCTGCGGCGATCGCCGGGTGGCGACAGGTCAGACGCGCCATATTTTCCTGAATCGAGAGTTCCGTCCCACGCGATTGCCGGACAAGTACGCGCCGTTGTTTGGCATCCGATAATTTGCCGGTTCGGCTCAGGGGTGCGGTCAGATCTCCTGCAGGAACGTTTTCAACCGGTAGCTGCGGCTGGGATGCCGAAGTTTGCGGAGAGCCTTGGCTTCGATCTGCCGGATCCGTTCGCGGGTCACGCTGAAGTTCTGGCCGACTTCCTCCAGAGTGTGCTCGCTGCCGTCTTCCAGCCCGAACCGCAACCGGATAATCTTTTCCTCGCGCGCTGAAAGGCTCTTGAGGACCTCCGCGGTCTGTTCATGCAGATTGACGTTGATCATCTGTTCGGACGGCAGGACGTTCGCCTGATCCACGATGAAATCGCCCAGATGCGACTCTTCTTCTTCGCCGACCGGCGTCTCGAGCGAAACCGGCTCCTGGGCAATTCGCATCACCCGGCGGATCTTCTGAACCGGAATCTCCATGCGCTCGGCAAGCTCTTCGCTGGACGGTTCGCGCCCCAGTTCCTGCAGCATGGTGCGGGATGTACGGACCAGTTTGTTGATCGTCTCGATCATATGGACCGGGATGCGGATGGTACGGGCCTGATCCGCGATCGCGCGGGTAATGGCCTGCCGAACCCACCAGGTTGCGTAGGTCGAGAACTTATAGCCACGGCGGTATTCGAATTTCTCGACCGCCTTCATCAGTCCGATATTGCCTTCCTGAATCAGATCGAGGAACTGCAGGCCGCGATTGTTGTAACGTTTTGCAATGCTCACGACCAGCCGCAGGTTGGCTTCGATCAACTCCTGACGGGCGCCCTCGGCCTGCCGGTCGGAACGGTTAACCAATTCATAGGCGCGGCGCAATTCGGTGGCAGGTGAGCCGTACTTGTCTTCGAGGTTCTGCATGATCTGCGCGAGCTGGCGCTGTTCGCGCCGGAGTTCGCGGAGGATTTCTGACGAGCCGTTCGAAGCCGCCTCGATCGCGCGTTGATTACGCGCAATCTGCTGTTCTACCGGTTTAATCTCATCGACAGCCGCGCGCAATCTGCCGATGAGTCCCCGGACCACCGAGTTCTGGAAACGGATGGAGCACGCGATACGGGATACCTGAACGGCAAGGCGTCCCAGTTCCCAACGCATTCTGCGATTCTGTTTGGGTTTCGTCTGGCGCGGTACGGCGACCAGACGTTGCCGCAACTGCATGAATCGCCGCCCGAGCTTTGAAAGATCCTCGCACGCAGCCGCCAGTTCAAGGCGTCCGGCTTCCCAGGTTTCATCCGTCGGAATCGGGTCATTGAACTGCAGAACGTCCCGAGACGAGATGGTCCCGACGCGCACATCTTCGGATATCCGGATGATTTCGTGAATGATGACGGGACAACGCGAGAGGATGCGGCGCGTTTTTGTCTGGCCGCGCTCGATGCGGCGGGCGATCTCAATTTCTCCTTCGCGATTGAGCAGCGGTACCGAACCCATTTCGCGGAGATAGAGTCGTACAGGATCATGAGTCTTGTCGAAACTCTCGGCTTCGAATAGTTCGTCGGTTTCTTCGAATCTGCGATCATCCGGCTTTTCGTCGAGATTCTGCCCATCCAGTGGGATGTCTTCGATTTCAGCCGGAATCAGTTCGAGAACACCTTCATCGAACAGTACAAACCCGTTCTCCTTGCTGACCTTTGCGAGTGGATCGACCGCTTCGAACTTATCTTCCGCCACTTAAGGATGCCCCCCGTTGCTGGCGTAAATTTGATTCATTGTACACCTGTATTGCGGCGAAGACTTATCTACAGGTGACACCACGTTGCGGGCCGTTTCAACCGGCTCTAGCCCCGACTTGTACAAAAAACGACTGAAATATCACCCGGGCAGGTAAGGAGTAGCAGTATTAGTGAGATTCCGCTTGCACTAAGCAGGAGCGCAAGTTAATCTTCTTTGTGAACATGGGTTAGTGCGCGTCCAGTAAGCGCAAGAAACTCAACAGAATGTTTAACACTGGTAATAGGCATAATTAACTACCTGCGGGCATGCCCGTTCAGTAATACGGTTTCTGCCGCTTACGAGTGGTTCTCGGTGATCGCGCCAAAATCGCGCTCGTACGCGCAAACGAAAGCGCGATTCGATTCGCCGCGAATTCACACGGCACAGTTTCCAAATTCTCTCCAATGCAGGTCACATGTCACGTTCAGCGGTCACTGTTGGCGGGATGCTCGGCGGACTGGTTCGGCGGCGGTTGGCCGTTGGGGCGCAGCGTCCGCCATGTGCCGGGCGATCGCGCGACGGTTCAGGTGAAATCCCGCAATGACCGCTGGCGGTACGTCCCTGTCCGGTATCGAACAGCGATTCCGGCGGGCGGCTCCGTAACTAACTGAATCATT
>DASZUZ010000857.1:0-7797 GCA_035547415.1 Bryobacteraceae bacterium
GCGTGCAGTTCGAGTTGTTTCGCCGCGTAGCGGTTCGCGGCATCGAACAGCGTTTCGTGCGTCACGGGCTGGTTCCAGCGCAGCATCTGGCGCACTTCCTCGCGATTGAGAAAAGCATTTTCGCGCCATTCGCCTTCGAAAATCGTGCCCGGACTGGCCATCTCGGCGAACGAAGGCGTGGATTCGTCGCGTTTCTTCGCGTCCACCGCTCCCCGGCCGGTCTGTTTCCAGCCGAGCGCATATTGCTGCGGACCACGGGTGATGAGGGTCGAAAGCCGCAGCAGATAGACCTTGAACGCGTCCCGGCCACGCGGACCGGAATCGCCGATCGAGACCGCCCGCAAACGGTCTGACCCGCCCGACCCGGCAGTCTGGTGCTCGAGCGGTTCGGCGAGACGGCGCGGCACACGCTCGCCCGTCAGTTTCGCGCCGATGTCCCGGATCACGCCGGGCTTCGCATTGGCGAAGACAAAAGCGGTGCGAAGCGCGCCTTTGATCGCGGCGCCCGGCAGAAACGCACCCGCTTCGCTCGCGGCGAAAGTCGGAATGCTCAGGCTTTCGGCCGGAGCCGCGTTCCAGTGGGGCGTATACGCAGGATCTTCGAACGGGATGCGCCGGTCCGCGTAGTTTTGGGCAAAACCGCCCCACGAGGCAAAATCCAGCTTCGTCGCTTTGTGAAGCTGGGTCAGATAGCCTTCGAGCCTTGGACCTTTGGAGAGAAGCTTGAAAATACGCGTCTGGTCGAGGACGTTGATCTGGTCGCGCCAGACCATGTAGTCGATGGGGGAGAGCCGGTTGCCATCGCCAACGAGGGTAGGAGTAAGGATGGTGACGCGGTAGTTCATTCTTCCACCTCTGTTGGCTTGTTCTCCGCGGCATCCGGCTCGGCGTGCGTCTCCGGTTCCGCTGCCGGCGGCGCGGACGCCTCCACATTATCTTCAGAGGGAGCGGCCGGCGCTTCGGGTTCGGCGGCTGTCACTTCAGCGGCGGGTCCGACAACCTCGGCTGCGAGCGGAATCTCCTGCTCCACATCCGGTTCGGCAGTGACTGCGAGCGCTTCCGGTTCCGCGGTTGCCGCCTCGGCGGCAGGACTCGGCTCGACAGCTTCGACAGCCAGTTCGGTTGCAGGTAAAACCTCCTGCGCCACTTCTGGTTCCGCCGGGACAACCGGCGTTTCGGCTTCGGTTGTCGGCACTTCAGATTCGGGGGCCGATTCGACAGCTTCGGCGGCCGGTTCGGCTGCAGGTGGAATCGCCGACTCCGCGCTTTCTTCCGCCGGCTCAACAGGCGGAGTGGCCTGCCTCACCTTCGGCAGCGGGAACGCCAGCGCGATACCAGAGCGATAAACCGGATGCGCAAACCCTTCCGGGGCCACATCCACGGTTCGCCCGCGCAGACCCGCCGCGACCAGCACGGAACCCTCTTCGACGAGGCGCGCCTGTTTCTTCAGCGCGGAACCGGAAGGACTATCCGTCCACCCGCCGCGGACCGCGACCGAATACTCGCCCTTCGACCAGTCGACGCTGTCGCTCTCATGCGGCGAATACAACGACACCAGCCACCAGGATCCGTTTGCGTCGCTCCGCGGGAACAGCCGTGACGCATCCGAGAATTCCGGCGCCCCTGCCCTGCCCCAGCCGCGCGAACGCTCGCCGCCGAATCCGGAATCGGCCAGCAGCCGGAACGCGGCTTTCACACGGCCTGTCCAGGCATCGTCGGCCTCGAAAACACCCCACCAGCCGGCATTCGAAGCAAATTCGAGACATGCCGTGCGATGCGGCTCCACGACACCGGTCAGCCGGTCCACGGCCGCCGCCGAACGCATCGAAGCCTGAAAAGGCGCGTTCGCGCCGGCAGGTATGAGGCATTCGCTCGCGCCGTCCACAGCCCAGCGCGACTCATCCACGGGCCCACCCAGCGCCACATCGAGCGGAACCAGTTTCGCGCCTCCCAGATACAACTTGCCGCGATTTGCCGGAGGCCACGACGTGCGCGGCGGCGTAATCAGGCGCGTCTTCCCGATGAACGGAAACAACGAACTGAACCGGACCGCCGGATTGCCATTGGCCCGCGCCGTGGCATCCAGCCATTCGTCGAGCCAGCCCAGCGCGCGCATGGCGTGCGTCACGGCCGAATAGAGCGCGTCGCTGTGATAGACCACATCGACCCGCTCGCGATCGCCCGCGCGATGTCCCACGCGCCACGGACCGGTTGGCCGCAGCCTGACCTCAATAAACGCCATCGAATCTATGCCGCGACGAGAGACTCGCCGGCTTCCGCCAGTTTCGTCTGCAGACCCGCGAGGTCCGCTCCGCTCGCGATTTCCCGCTCGGCCGCGCCGGAGGCGTAATAATCCTTGCCGCGCCAGGTCAGTTTGAGATCGCCGAAACGAACGCGTCCGCTGCCGCGCGAGCCGCCACCGCCGAGCGTATCGTCTTCGAGCAGCCGCAGGCCCTGCACGAGCAGCCCCGGCAACACGGAGTCTTCGGGGCACAGCACATCGAGCACCATGCGGATGCGGAACCGCGCGCCCGCGGGCACGCGCTCGAGCGTCCGGGGATTCGCCTGCGAAGTGATGCGGTCGATCGCGTTCTCGCTCTTCACCTCGGTCAGTTCGTCATCGAGCGTTTCGCGCATCTGCGGCGTGATGCTCTCCGGAACGAGCGGCGCATCGAAGACGGCCAGGCGAGCCGGCGTCGCGTGATTGCTTTCGACATCGCCGCCGCCGACCTTTTCCATGCGTCCGGGGCTGCGGCCGAACAGGATGCAGATCTCGTCATCCGGGCGGTCGCTCTGGTGGATACGCACTTCCTGACCTTTGCGCTTCGAGATGAACACCAGTTCGGATGGGACCGCAACGCCGGTCGTCTGTTCGAGCAACGCGCGTACGCGTCCGCGAAGCGTGCTGCCCGGGACGTACGGCCGTCCGTGCGAATCTTTTACGACCGGGTTATCCGCGCCGCCGATTTCGAGCGAGCCCTTGCCCGCGCCGATATGCAGACCGGTTTCGCAGTGCATGTCCCCTTCGAGGATCAGCTTTCCGATCAGCTTCAATTCCGTTTGTGCAGTGTGAGCGCTCATTCGCGTCCTTCGTCGTCGGAAGCTATTCGTTGTAGGCGACGATAGCTTCGAAAAGATCGCGGAACCGTTCGTATCCGCGTGCTTCGTTCTTACGGGTAACCTGCAGCAGCAGGCGTTCGAGCTGGTCGAGGCTGCGCAGTCCGTGCCGCGCGATTGTGTAAGCGAGCCGCGCCCGGAGCATCACGAACTCGTGCTGCCGTTCAGTTTCGGGCGCGCGCGTCGCGCGTCGCACGGCGTTATAGAGACGCCGCAACTGGCTGCGCGTGCCGGAATCCATGTCGCGCATCCGGCTCACGACCATGTGCGCCTGGTTATCGAGATACAGGCTGTCGCCGATCAGCTTGTCGAGTTCGATCTCCGGCGGACCTTCAAAGCGCCGTTCGCCGCCCGGACGCCGGTCGCCGCCCCGATCCCCACCGCGATCGGAAGCGCCGCGGCCTCCATGACCCTGACCGCGATCGCCGCCTCCCGGGCGTCCGCCTTCGCGGGGCGGGCGATTTTCGCGATTGCGATTGCCTTGTTGTGCCTGCTCTTCAGCCATGTATTCCTAGTCCTCTGCCAGCCGGGCCCATTCGAGCGCCACCAGACCTTCCGGCCGCAATTTCAACTTGCCCCTCAGGTTGCGGCCCGCCAGTTCCTTCATTAAATGAGACCGCAGCTTCTGAAACTCGCGCTCGCGTCGCGTCGCGAGCCGCGCGAAACGCCGCTGAAAACGGATGGTCCGCGCCATCAGCCGCTCATTGTCGGCGGCCGGGGCGTTGCGGTCCGGCGTTTCCACTTTCTTATACAGATTGCGAAGCTGGCTCACGAACTGCCTGCCGCCGCGGAACTCTTCGTGCAGGTGAACGATCGCGTCCTTCAGGTCAGCCGCGTCGTTCAACTGCTTCCATTCGAGAACGCGCCCCAGGATGTAAAGACAGTCCTTATCCGCGGACTTCGCGATATCCAGATCGCGCGCGCTCTCTTCCCACGTTCGCGCGAGCATCTCGCCAGGTTCGGCGAGCGTGATGGACATCGTGATCGTCTTCGCCTCCGCCCCCGGGAGTTCCTTCAGGTTCTCTTCGGCGAAAACGGCGAACACCCGCTGCAGTTCACGCGCAAATCCGGCCAGAGCGTCCCATGACCCGCTGACGACGAAATCCGCGCTGCCCGTATAAAGCACGGTCACGCGCTGGAAGTATTCGCCCTGCGAGCACAGCAATTCGATTTCACCGGCCAGAAACTGCTTGTAGAGCATCGACAGGTTGACGTGTTCTTCGACGCTTTGCGCGCGCCGCATCCGTGTGCCGAAGTCGTCGATCTGGCCGCGCAGAATTCCCCAGAGTTTGCTGCCGCGCGAACGCTTCGCCAGTTCTTTCGTGGATGCCGGCGCGTTTCCGTTGCGCGCCGCATGCCTCGGCATCGAGATGTTGTCGGGCGACGCCTGCCGTCCCAGATCCCAGCGGTGTTCTCCGCCTTCGACGCCAATCAGCCCGGGGAAATCGAAGCTGAAACCGATCGATTCGGCGTCGCGCAGTCCGCGCGGAATCCGATCGCCCGGCACGGACGCGGGCTCGAACGGCTCGAAAAACGACGGCTCGGCGGCGGGCGCCTTCACGGTCCCGCTCATGCCTTCCTGCAGACGCTTGCGGACAATGGTCCAGTCGCCAAGGTTTTCGGTGGAACTCCAGGCAATCCGCACGAGGCCGGACGTAATCGCGTTCAGCGCTTCGTTGCACCGGGCGAGAAACTCGCCGCCGGCTTCGGCGCGCGCCTGGTCCGGAAGAATAACAAGGAAGCGGCCGCCGCCTGAGGAGCCCAGCATCAGAGGCGGCAGGCTGAGACGCACGAGAAGCGCGCGAGGCAGCACCTCGCCCAGCAAGGCGAGCCACGAGAGCCGCGCTTCAAACGCACGATTATCCCGGTCCGCAGGCGCCGCGAGCAGAAATTCTTCCGTTCCCAGCAGCCTGCCCTGTAAGAGGATCTGGGCTGACATGCGAAGTCTTCCGTTAGGCTATCACGCACCAGCAAACGCGCTGATCAGACTGGCACATACTGGCGGAGGTAGCGCAAACCGAGCCGGAAACCGGTCTTATAGCCGTCATTAATCTCGGTGCCGTTGTACCCCGGGTGATAGGTATCGTCCTCATGCTCGATGTTCATCCCACCTGCGTAGCCTTTGTCCATCAGCACAGTGAAAAACTTCGGCCAGTCGATCTGGCCCTGGCCTGGAATGCGATACCGCCACCACTGCGCGGGAGCGGGCGGATTGATTCCGACGCGCTGCAGAACCTGATACTTGATCTCTGTGTCCTTCAGATGTACGTCGTAGATTTTGTCGATCCAGTCGCGCGCCGCCTGATAAGGATCCATGAACTGGCGCACGTAGTGCGAGGGGTCGAACTGAATGCCCACGTACGGCGAGTTGCCGAAGGCTTTGAACAGCGCTTCATAACCGACCGGACCGGTCGCGACGTTCGGCCCTTCCGGCCACGGTTCCCAGACCAGCCGCACCTTGTACTTCTCGCAAAGCGGAAAATAATGCTCTTCGTACACGCGCCGGATCTCGTCCGCCTGCGCCTCGAGTTTCTTCGAAGGATCCTTGCCGGACATGGTGCCGACGTTCGGCACGCCGAGTTTGCCCGCCGCTTCAATGACGCCCGCGACATGGTCGTTGACCGTCTTGCGCTTCGCCGGATCGGGATCGATGTGGTTCACGGTGACGCCCACCACGGAACAGTAGAGACCCGACTGGCGGATGTCGTCGCGAATCTTTTCGAGCGACTGATCCGTCGCTTTCCCCGGCGCAAGATTGCTGCCCGGCTGCGCCCAGAGTCCGACGCTGGTGAACCCCTCCTGTTTCGCGAACGCGATGTTCCCGGGGGAGTAGTTGACGAGAATGCCGACTTTCGGCTTCCACATCGGCATCCGTTGCTGCGCCTGCGCCGCGACGGCCAAAGCTCCGCCAGCCGCGATGAAACTTCTTCGTGAATAACTCATGAGAGGCCCCCGCGATTTTATCAGCCCGTGCGCGTCATGATACCCGTATGAAGGTTCTGGCTCTTTTCGCGGCCCTTTGCTGCATCGTCTCCGCGCAGAACACGGGCGGACAAAGCGCGCATGACACAGCGGCGCGGCTCGCGCGATGGAAGACCGTTGACATGCCATTGCCCGCGGCGCAACTCTCCGCGCGCGAGCGGCGGATGATCGACAAACTGGTGGAGTCCTGCCAGCTTCTCGACAGCGTCTACTGGCGCCAAAGCGACCTGCCCGGCCTCGAGTTGTTCAAAACGACGAAGGACCAGACATTACGCGGCCTCCTCTCGATTATGGGCAGCCGCTACGATCTGATCGACAACAACCGGCCTTTCGTGGGGGACGCCCCGATGCCTCCGGGGCATGAACTCTACCCGCACGACCTGACGCGCGCCCGCATCGAGCAGTACGTCCGGGAACACCCGTCGGATAAAGCCGCGATCTACAGCCCGTTCACCGTCGTTAAATGGCGTGGAGACCGGCTGATCGGAGTTCCATATCGCGAGGAATACAAGTCCCTGCTCATACCCATGGCGAAAGCGCTGCGCGAAGCCGCGGATCTGAGCCCGGACTCGGCGTTCGCGCGGTTCCTGCGGCTGCGCGCCGACGCGTTGCTGACCGACGACTATTACGCGAGCGATCTTGCGTGGCTCGATCTGAAAGACCCGAAGTTCGACGTGATCTTCGCGCCCTACGAGACTTATCTGGACGATCTGCTCGGCGTGAAGACGTCCTATGGCGCTTCGATTCTGATCCGTAACGACGAGGAGAGCCGCAAGCTGGCCCTGTACGAAAAGTATGTTCCGGAGATTCAGGATGCGTTGCCGCTCGAGGCCGCCGACCGCCCTTCGAAGCGCGGGCATCTCACGCCGATGGAAGTGATGGATGCGCCGTTTCGCGCCGGAGACCTGCTGCACGGTTATCAGGCAGTCGCCGACAATCTTCCGAACGATCCACGCATCCATCAGGCGAAGGGCACGAAGAAGATCTTCTTCAAAAACTTCATGGACGCGCGCGTGAACGTTGTCGTGCTGCCGATTGCGAAGAAGCTGATGCGCGCGGATCAGGCGGCGAAGGCGTCCGCGGATGGGTATCTGGCGCCCGTGATCCTGCACGAGATTTCACACGACCTCGGGCCGGCATTCGCCCGCCGGAACGGCAAACAGGAGGAGATCAACGCGGCCATCGGGCCGGCGTACTCGGGGCTCGAAGAAGCCAAGGCCGATGTGGTCGGCATGTTTGGCCTCGACTGGCTGATGGATCATGGCGCGATCCCGGCAAATCGGCGCGAGGGCTTTTATGCCTCGTATGTGGCAGGCATCTTCCGCACGCTCCGGTTCGGAGTCGCGGAAGCCCATGGCAGGGCGGAGATGATGGAGTTCAATTATCTGCTCGAACAGGGCGGTCTTCACATGGAAGCGGGTCGCTATGCGATTGACTACGGCCGCGCCCGTACGGCGCTTGCGCGGCTCGCGAAGGAATTGCTCGAAATGGAAGCGACGGGCAACCGCGCGCGAGTGGAATCGTGGTTTACGAAATACGGCAGTATGCCGAGCGGACTGAAAACAGCACTCGCGGCGACCTCGGATATTCCCGTCGACATCCGGCCGGCTTTCTCGTTTCCTGAAAAAGTACAGTAAGGCGGTCCCGGATGAAAGAAATTTTTCCTCTCCGCAATCAACGCTTCCGCGCCGCGCTTCG
>DASZUZ010000858.1:0-8900 GCA_035547415.1 Bryobacteraceae bacterium
CCCGTTTTCGTTTCGGCCAGGCTCGAAGTCCATGCCACGTCGTTCGCATTCACGTACAGAATGCCGGTCTCGGGGTCATACGCGGAACCGCCCCATTCGGCGCCCCCGTCGAAACCCGGGAAGATCACCGTCTCCTTGCCCGCGGTGAACGGAACGAACTGCCCGTCGCTGCGAAACTCGCGAAACTTCCCGAGCGCCCATTGGTGAACCTCGGGCGTGCGGTTCGAAAGCATGTCCTCAGTCAGCTTCTGTCGCGCAAAAGGCGCCGGTCTCGTGGGCAGCGGCTGCGTATCCGCCGTAACCTCGCCGGGCACATCGCTCGCGGGATACTTCTTCTCCTCGATCGGAAACAGCGGCTTGCCGGTCGCGCGATCGAAGAGATACACGAAACCCGACTTCGTCGTCTGCGCCACCGCATCCACCAGCCGTCCGTTATGCCGGACCCGGACGAGCGTGGGCGGCGAAGGAAAGTCCCGGTCCCAGATGTCATGCTTCACCGACTGAAAGTGCCAGATGCGCTCGCCCGTCTCAGCCTTCAGAGCAATCAGGGAGTTCGCGAACAGGTTGTTCCCCACGCGGTCCGCGCCATAGAAATCGGTCGCCGCCGAACCCGTCGGAGCGAAAACGATGCCTCGCTGTTCATCCACTGCCATTCCTGGCCAGTTGTTCGCCGATCCTGTATATTTCCATGCGTCTTTGGGCCACGTGTCGTAGCCGTACTCGCCCGGACGCGGAATCGTGTGGAACGACCAGCGCAGCGCGCCCGTCCGTACATCATAGGCGCGGATATCTCCCGGAGGTGAAGGCAATGCTTCCGGAGTACGCCCGCCGACGATCAGAAGATCCTTGTAAATGATCCCGGGGCTCGTGAGAACGATCGACTGCTTCGCTGGCTCACGGCCAAGGTCTTCGCGGAGGTCGATGCGCCCCGCTTTGCCGAACGAGGAAATGACCTTGCCGGTACGCGCGTCAAGCGCATAAACGAAGCTTTGAATTGCGGCGAAGATGCGCCGGTCATTGCCGTCCGCCCAGTACACGACGGAACGGTTGGCCCCGCGCCCCTGGATTCCCGAATCGAAGCGCCAGAGCAGCTTTCCGGTGGCAGCGTCGAGCGCGACAATTTTGTGCCGCGGCGTCACGCCATAAAAGATCCCGTTCACCATGATGGGCTGGGTCTGCGGGTCGCCGGCGCCATCGTCGGTGTCATATGTCCAGGCCACGTGGAGACGCGAAACATTGGACCGGTCGATCTGTTTGAGAGGGGAGTACCGGATGCCTTCGGGGCCGCCCCCATAGGCCGGCCAGTCGCGCTCCTGCGGGGTGGCCGCGGCGAGGGTAATCGCGGAAATGGCAGTGGCGGCGAGAATTCTGGATCTCATTGGTTTGACGAAGTTTTGCAGAGTGCTTACAGGTGCTGAGATAGACTATACCTTCTCATTCCTGTCCGTTTCGAGGTGAAAAGTGCAGCTCAGAAATAAGATCGTGGCCGGTATCGCCGCGATGGCAATCGGTATTGCCGCCGTGTCGCTCTTTGCCCAGGCTCCGGCCGCGCCTGCCGCTGGAGGCAGAGGAGGCGGCCGCGCCGCGGGCGGCCGTCCGGCCGCCTATCCGGATCGCCCGCCGGCAGACCCCGCCCAGGTCGAACGCGGCAAGGCGATCTATGGCGTGCAGTGCAACTTCTGCCACGGCTCGGACGCGCGCGGCGGTGAAGGCGGCCCGAACCTGCTGCGCTCCGACCTCGTTCTGAACGACCAGAAAGGCGAACTGATCGCCACCGTCGTGCAGAACGGCCGCGGCAAAATGCCCGCGCTCAAGTTGAGCAAGGAACAGATCGCGGACGTCGCTGCATATATCCACAACTTCAAAGTAGGCGGCTACGACGTTTCCCGCATGACGCCGCCAAGCATCCTCGTAGGCGACGCCAAAGCTGGTGAAGCCTACTTCAAACAGACCTGCGCTTCGTGCCACTCGGTGACGGGCGATCTCAAAGGCATCGCTTCTAAATTCAGCGATCCAAAACAGCTGCAGAATCATTACCTGATGCCGGCCGGCGGACGCGGGGGCCGGGGGCCGGCCGCAACCAACCTGAAACCCACCACGGTTACCGTAACCATGCCTTCCGGACAGAAGACGGAAGGTCGGCTCGTGCGCATCGACGATTTCATCGTCACGCTGCTCGACTCCGACGGCGCGCAGCGCACCTTCCGGCGCGATGGCGACAAGCCGAAAGTGGAGATCCACGATCCCATGGCCGCGCATCGTGAACTGCTGCCGAAATACACCGACAAAGACATCCACAATCTGACTTCCTATCTGGTGACGCTGAAATGACAAAGATCCGGCAACTGCTTCTTGCGACAACCATCTCCCTGCTGCCGGGCATCGCCGCGGCGCAGGCGCTCAATCCCTCGCTCCTGACGAAGCCTCTCGGCACGACGGACGCGTGGCCCACTTACTCCGGCGATTACTCCGCCAAACGTTACAGCGCGCTCAAGCAGATTAACCAGTCCAACGTCAAAAACCTGACCCTTGCCTGGGCCTCGCACGTGACGCCCGGTCCCGGCGGCGGTGGCCGCGGCGGCTTTGGCGGTGGCGCGCCGACCATCATCGGCGGCGAAGGCTCTGCCGATTCCGCGGCGGGCGGAGGCTTCGGCGGCAGCGGCAGCGTCCGCGCCTCGGTCCTTCAGGTAAACGGGATCCTGTATCTCTCGATGCCGGATAATGCGTGGGCCGTGGATGCCCGCGACGGCCACGAGATCTGGCATTACTTCTGGAAGACCAAAGGCGGCACGCACATCGGCAACCGCGGCCTCGGAATGTGGGGCAACTGGCTTTACATGGAGACGCCGGACGACTTCCTGATCTGTCTCGATGCCGCGACCGGCAAAGAACGCTGGCACAAGGAAATCGCCAACTTCAACCAGCAGTACTTCTCGACCATGGCTCCGATCGTGATCGGAAACCACGTGCTCATCGGGACCGGCAACGATCTCGACGAACCTGGCTATGTGCAGTCGCGCGATCCCGAGACGGGAGACATCCAGTGGACCTACTATACGGTCCCGATGAAGCAGGGCGATCCCGGCCTCGAAACGTGGGGCAGCCTGGATGGCGCGAAGCATGGCGCGGGGAACGTGTGGATTCCGGGCGCATATGATCCGGAAACGCACCTCTATATCTTCGGCACCGGGAACCCCTCGCCGGCTTACACCAATCCGCCGAGCCGCAAGGGCGATAACCTCTACACCTGCTCGATCGTGGCCGTGAATGTCGATACCGGGAAGATGGCCTGGTATTACCAGGTGAATCCGCACGACACCCATGACTGGGATTCCACCGAAACGCCCATACTGGTGGATGGAGACTTCGGCGGCAAGCCCCGCAAAATGGTGCTCCACGCGGACCGCAACGGTTATTTCTATGTGCTCGATCGCCTCACCGGCGAGCATCTGCTGACCAGCAAATTCTCCACCGCCGCGAACTGGGCTTCGAGCGTCAATGCGAAGGGTCAGCCCGTGCGCAATCCGGAGAAGGACTCCACGGTCCCCGGTTCGCTCGTGTCGCCGAATAACGGCGGCGCGACCAACTGGCCGCCCCCGAGTTACTCACCGGACACCGGGCTGTTCTATGTACCGACCAACGAAGCTTACTCGATGTACTACCTGACCGAGACCGATCCGCGCGGCGCGATGGGTTTGGGTGGCAAAGAGGAAGACGGCCTCGGTTCGATGGGCGCATACCTGACCGCCATCGACTACAAGACCGGTAAAATCGCGTGGCGTCACCGTTACCCGGGCACCGGCGGAAACATCGGGAACGGAATGCTGACCACGGCGGGCAAGCTCCTGTTTGCCGGCGATGCGGGCGGCAACATCGTCGCGTATGATCCGGCGAACGGAAACATCCTCTGGCATTCGCATGTCGGCCAGATTTCAAATGCTCCGGAGACCTACTCGCTCGACGGCCATCAATACCTGCTGGTGGCCGCGGGCGACATGATGTATACGTTTACGCTGTATTGAGTGAAAAAGGGGGACGGCCCGCACGGGCCCTCCCCCCTTCTGTTGTTCCTGCCTTCAGTTCGGTTCGCGCGTAATAAGCGCTAAAACGGAACGTCGTCGTCCGTAATCCCCTGACCGTAATCGTCGTTCATCTGCGCCGCCGGTTGAGGAGTCGAACGTTGGGCGCTTCTGGGCATCGATACCGGAGGTTGCCCGTATTCCTCGCCTGCATTGCCGCGACCGCCGCCTCCGCCCTGGCTTCCGAGCAGCACCAGATCTTCAGCCACGATTTCGGTCATGTACCGCTTCTGACCGTCCTTGTCTTCCCAGCTCCGCGTCTGCAGGCGCCCTTCGACATAAACCTGCTTGCCCTTCTGGAGATAGTTCGCGAGGTTCTCGGACCGCCACAACACGACGTTGTGCCACTCGGTCTCATCCTTCCATTCGCCCGACTGCTGGTCTTTCCAGCGGCGGTTCGTCGCGATTGTAAACGTCGAGCGAGCGGCGCCGCTCGGCGTAAATTTCGTTTCGGCGTCTTTGCCGAGATGTCCCAGAAGGATCACCTTGTTGACACTGCGCGATGCCATATAACCCTGAAATGTAGCACAGCGCGGGCCGGAAGCCGCGTGATCGTTTACGCCAGTCCTTCGCGCCGAAGATCGTCGAGCAGTTCACCCGCCGCATTCGCCGGGTAGCCATACACCCAGAACGCATCCGCCGCGTCGCTGGACCAGACAGCGCGGTCGGAGTGACGCAGCAGAGAGCGGAACCGTTCATCCTCGCTTCTCACGCGATCCGCAAGTCCGACGAATCCGATCAAAGTGCGGGTGTCCAGATCGTTCCGATAGTCGGCGAGTCCGAAAGGATAGCCCTGCTCCGCCTGACCGACGAACTCGCGCCAGCGGGAGATCAGTCCATCGGCGCCGTCGCGAATCACATGCTCGGCCGCGCCCCTTTGGCGCAGCTTCTCGCGGACCGGGTCCGCGTTACTCGGGCGGACCGGATCCATACACGCTCGCCTGATGCTCGAAATACCGGATGCCCTCGTTGGGAATGAAGAATGTGCGGATGGTGCCGTCGCGATCGTAGGCGACGAACCAGCCATGGCGTACATCGAACTTTGCGCCACCTCCATCGCGGCGCCGCAACTCCAGAATGTGCTTTCCCGGGTGCGTGTCCCGGAGCTGCTGCGCGAAGTGAAGATACTGCTCGCGCGTGATGTCGCCGAATTCGTGTCCGTGCTTGGCAAAATGCTGCTCGAGCAGGTGCGGACTGCGAAACCCGCGGCCGCCCGCGATCGCGAGAGCCGCCCACCAGAGTACGAAGAGGACGAGGAATACCGCTCTATTGCTTCGCAATGATTTTGTCTTTGATCTTTTCGTAGGCCGAAAGCGGTATCACGCCCTGACTCCGAAGCTGAGTCTTGTTTTTATAGGGCCGGTGCTTGATGATCGCGTTCGAGTAGGCATCGCCGATGCCGGTAAGTGTCTTCAGTTCTGCCGCACTGGCGCGGTTGATGTCGATCAGTTCGGCGCTGGCGCTCGCGCTCTTGTCCGCTTTCGCTTTGTCTGCTGTCTTCCCCGTTTTCGCCGCGCCCGTCTGCGCCTGAAGATGCAGAGGCCCCGGCCCGGCGAGAAGCGCCAGACAAAAAGCGAGAGCAATAATACGTACGGACTTCATACGCAACGATCATATCCGCCATTGACTGATAGGCGCACGTGAATTTTCGCGTTTTTCGTCCGCCGCGCTACGACGCGCGCCCGAGTAGCGAAACTACTTACGTTTCTGATAGTCTATTTGCCATAATAACTACATATGTCTTCGAAGATCTGGCTGGCCGGGGCATCGGCCACGGCTTGTCTGCTCCTGTCCGCACCGGCAATGCTGGCTGCGCCCGACCGGCCCAACCCGCAGGTCACCATCGTTGAAGAGATCGTAGCGAAGGTGAATGGCAAGATCATCACCCGCGGCGAACTCGAGAAACAGCGGGAACGCGTCCGGACAGAACTGGAAAAACAGGGATTGACCGGCGCGCAACTGGATCAGGCTGTGAACAAGGCGATGGGTGACGCGCTGCGCGAGCAGATCGATCAACTGCTGCTGGTGCAGAAAGCCAGCGAGCTGAACATCAACGTCGACTCCGATGTAACGCGGCGTGTTGTCGAGATCCAGCGGCAGAGCGGCATTGCGGATCCAGACAAATTTCACGAGTGGGTCCGCGAGCAGACCGGGGAAAGCTTCGAAGACCTCCGCGACACATTTAAGAACTCTCTTCTGACCCAGCGCGTGATCGGCGAGGAGGTTTATCGGAACGTTGTGATTCCGAAGGCCCAGATGCAGAAATACTACGATCAGCACAAGGCCGAATTCGTCCGGCAGGAGTCGGTGACGCTGCGGGAAATTCTGGTCTCGACGGGCGATGGCAGCCCGGCGAAAGTGGCGGCGGCGGAGAAGAAGGCGAAAGATCTCGCCGATCGCTTGCGGAAGGGCGAGAAGTTCCCGGAACTGGCTCGCCAGTACTCCGACAATGCCGAAACCGCGAAAGAAGACGGGATGCTGGGAACGTTCACGAAGGGCATGCTGGCCGCGCCGATCGAAGCGATCGTCTACAAGCAGAACAAAGGCTATGTCACGGACCCGATTCGCGTCGGAACAGGATTTGAGATCCTCAAAATCGAGGACCGTACAAATGCCGGCCAGGCCACTTTCGACGAGGTGCAGAACGAGATCAATAACAAACTGGCCGAGCCCCTGGTTCAACCCAAGCTGCGGGCTTTCCTGACCCAGCTCCGGCAGGATGCGTTCCTCCAGATCAAGCCTGGGTTTGTCGACAGCGGCGCCGCGCCGGGTAAAGACACCACCTGGAAAGACGCTGCCCAACTGAAACCCCAGACCACAACCAAGGAAGCGGTGGCAAACCAGCGGCACTGGAAGAAGTTCATGAAAGTGGTTCCCTACGGACGCACGGGTGTAAAGGATACTGACGCCGCTGCCCCGCCCCAAACCGCGCCCGTTCCGGCCACGCCGGTAAGAAACGCGGACGGCTCGAGCCCGCAATGAAGTCACCCCTGGTACGGGAACTCAAGCCCAACGAAATCGCGACTGCTGTTTTCCTGGTTCAATCGAAGGAGATCCGCCAGAAGCGTACCGGCGAGCCGTATCTCTCCGTGCTGCTCGCCGATCGCAGCGGTGAGATGGATGCCAAGATGTGGGACAACGTGGCCGAAGTCATGGACACGTTCGACCGCGATGACTTCATCAAAGTCAAAGGGCTGCTGCAGCTCTATAACAACCGGCCCCAGTTCACCATCCACAAGCTGCGCCTGGTGCAGGAACACGAAGTCGACTTCGCCGACTTCTTCCCCGCGTCCCTGCGCGATCCCGAAGAGATGTTCCGCGAGTTGCGCGGCATCGTGTCGGATCTGAGCAATGAACACATCCGCGCGCTGCTGAATTCGTTTTTCGACGACCCGGAGATCGCGGCGAGGTACAAGATTGCGCCCGCCGCGAAATCCATCCACCACGCGTTTCGCAGCGGCCTGCTCGAACACGTGCTCTCCCTGTGTGGTCTGGCGCGAAGCGTCGCCGCGCACTACAAAAGCGTCGATCTCAATCTTCTGGTGGCCGGCGTTGTCCTGCACGACATCGGCAAGATTTACGAACTGAGCTACGAGCGCGGCTTTTCTTATACCGCCGAAGGCCAATTGCTTGGGCACATTCCCATCGGAATGCGCATGCTCGGTGACAAGCTGCGGGTTCTCCCGGATTTTCCGGGAGAGATCCGAATGCTCATCGAGCACATGATCCTGAGCCATCACGGGCAGCTCGAGTACGGCTCGCCCAAGGTTCCCATATTTCCCGAAGCGCTGCTGCTGCACTATCTGGACGACATGGACTCCAAGATGGAGTGCATGCGCGCGCTTATCGAGAAAGATCCGCAGTCGGAAGGCCTGTTCACCGGCTACAGTCAGTCGCTCGAACGGGTCGCGCTGCGCAAGCATCGATATCTGGAGCCGAAGACCGTTTCGAACGAAACGGAGCGGGACTCCTCATCACGGGAAATTGACCAGCGCCCGGAGGACCAGTCGTCGCAAGTCAGCGCGGCGGTTGCGGGGTCTGGCAATCGCACCGACGCAACGCCACTTCCGGGTCGCGCGCCCGCCGCGCCACCCTCACAAAAACCTGCGCCCGCTTCCAATTCGATCTTTGGAGCGAAGCTTCAACAGGCGCTCAACAATGAAAGGAAATAGCATGGGTCGAGATCGCGAGCTTCCTCCGCCGCTCGAGATGATGTGCCTGAATGCCCTCTGGGAGATCGGCGAGGGCAATGTAGAGGATGTACGCAAGGTTGTATCGACCGGCCGCCCCCTCGCCTATACGACGGTTCTGACGCTGCTCGACCGTCTGGCGCGCCGCGGCGCGGTATCGCGGCGCAAGGAAGGCCGCGGATTTCGTTATCAGCCGCTGGTCGCAAGGGACAAGCTTCGTCGCGTCGCGCTGCGGCAGTTCCTCGATTACCATTTCGAAGGCTCGGCCGCGAAGCTCAAGCTGTTTCTTGAAGAGCCTGTTCAGGAAGCGCCGGTGGAAGCCTCGCAGACCATCGCAATGGCGTTATCGATCCCTGAACCGGAATAGTGAAGATCCTTGTACGCGCGACGAACTGGATCGGCGACGCAGTGATGTCGCTGCCCGCCGTGCGGGCGTTGCGCGTTCGATATCCCGAAGCTCACATTGCAGTGCTCGCGAAGCCATGGGTGGCCGCGCTTTATCAGGGCGAGCGATCCATCGATCGGGTGATCCCGCTCCAGGGGGCGCCCGGGCTTCGCGACTGGGCCGCAAAATCGAACACCATCCGTTCGCTGCGGCGCGAGAAGTTCGACCTCGCGGTGTTGTTGCCCA
>DASZUZ010000859.1:0-2135 GCA_035547415.1 Bryobacteraceae bacterium
AGAACGAGCATGTGATTTTTCGCGCCGCCCAACGCCTGCACGCGTTTCCCGTTGCGCGTACCGGTCTCGTAGATCGTCCGTGCAACCGGCGTCGAGCCGACGAAGCTGATGGCTTTCACGTCCGGATGCGCAAGCAGTCGATCCACCGCAACCCGATCGCCCTGAATGACGTTGAACACGCCGTCGGGAATACCCGCCTGGCTGGCCAGTTCCGCCATCAGGAGACTCGGCGACGGGTCCTTCTCCGAAGGCTTCAGCACAAACGTGTTTCCGCACGCAATCGCGTTCGCGAACATCCACATCGGCACCATCACGGGGAAGTTGAACGGCGTAATGCCCGCGACCACACCGAGCGGCTGCCGAATCTGGTAGACGTCAACACCGCGGCTGGCCTGTTCCGAGAAGCCGCCTTTCAGCAAATGCGGAATGCCACACGCGAACTCGATATTCTCGAGTCCGCGCGCCACCTCGCCCATGGCATCGGACAAGGTCTTGCCGTGCTCCCGAGTAACCAGTTCGGCCAGACGGCGGCGATTCTGATCCACCAGTTCCCGAAGGCGGAACATCGTTTCCGCGCGGCGCGAGAGCGGGGTCGCCCGCCATCCCGCGAAGGCGCTCTTTGCCGCGCTGACCGCAAGATCCACAGCCGCCGCGTCGGCGAAATCGACCTGCGCCGACGGTTCGCCCGTCGCGGGATTCCAGACCACGCCGGAACGTCCTGAGCTCGACGCCAGCGGCTTTCCGCCGATCCAGTGGCTCACCGTCCTCAAACCGGTCTGGGCCTCAGTCGCAGTCATGGTTCTGCTCCTCCTTATATTGGATCCACTTTAGCTCGCGCGATCGCCGCCGCGGGACGGAGGCTCGCCGCGAACCCCCGGGCGATCAGTTGCGATAGAATGCGGCGCATGCGACGACTGATTCCAGCGCTCCTTCTGGCAGCCTCTCTCGGATCCGCCCAGACAAAGAAAATCGTTCTCTACAACGGCCGCCCCAATCAGGTGGAAGATTTCCAGGCCGTCTCCTCGAAAGTAAAGATCGTTCCGGCGACCAGTGCGAATGTAATGACTGAAATCGCGGACGCCGACGGTTTCATCGGCGTACTGACGCCACAGATGTTCAGCGCCGCGAAGAACCTGAAATGGGTCGGCGTCATGTCCGCCGGCGTGGAGAATGTTCTCTGGGTCCCGGGCGCTGAGGCTTTCCGCAACAGCAATGTCGTGCTGACCAACAACAAGGTCGTCCAGGGGATTGAAATCGCCGATCATGCTTTCGCCCTGCTGCTCTACTCCACCCGCCGGCTCTTCGAGTACGGGCAGGACAAGGAAAAGGAAGAATACGTCCGTACGCCCTTCAAAGGCATTGAACTTCGTGGCAAGACGGCTCTGATCATCGGCGTCGGCGGCATCGGGACGCAGATCGCGATTCGCGCCTGGGCCTTCGGCATGCACGTCATTGGAGTGGATCCCGAGGATAAGCCGATCGTTCCTTATATTGACCGGATCGTAAAACCGGACCAGCTTGATGAAGTGGTTCCGCAGGCCGACGTCGTTTTCATCTCAGCGCCCGATACGAACAAAAGCCACAAGATGTTCGGGGGCAAGGAATTCGACATGATGAAGCAGAATTCCTATTTCATCGCGGTGAGCCGCGGCGGCATCTACGATATGAACGGTCTTGTGAGAGCGCTTGACAGCCGGCGGCTGGCTGGCGCCGGAGTCGATGTCATGGACCCCGAACCGCTACCGAAAGGCCACCCCCTCTGGAAGTTCGAGAACGTGATGATTACGCCGCACATTGCCGGGCGTTCGGACCAGGATAATGCCCGCATGATCGGAACGATCAAGGAGAATATCCGGCGTTTTGCTGAAGGTATGCCGATGATCAACGTCGTCGACAAGCAGAAAGGCTACTGACGCGGCGCTGTGGAGGAAGGGGGGCGGGCTGGAACTCCGCCCCTCAGAACACCTTATATCGCAGATACTTCCGCGGGTGGCCCTGCAGATCTTTCAGGAGTTCCTCGAGGTGTCGTAACGAGCCGTTCAAAGATTCATACAGCTGTGGGTTTCGCAGCAACTCAGCCATCCGCCCGTCGCCCTTCGTCATGGACGCGATCATCGAGTCCGTCGCATCGAGCA
>DASZUZ010000860.1:0-2093 GCA_035547415.1 Bryobacteraceae bacterium
CGGCAGGATCTGGCATTTTTAACACTTCAGGTCTCCTGAATCGTCGGATTGGTTTGTAAAATACGAGTAGTATATGCGCCTTGATGTCTACACATTAGGCGTAATGAGCATAGCCAACCTCGCAGTAGTAACGCTGGCGACACTCTTTACCTCGTTCGTCAATCGTTCGGTCCGCGGCCTTCGTATGTGTTCGCTGGGAATGGCCGTGCTTTGTGTCTCGCTCATCATGAGCCTGCTCCGGCAGTCACTCTCCGCGACGTGGTTCATTCTTCTCTCGAACATACTGACCTTTGCCGGCGCCTTGCTCGTGAGTCAAAGCCTGCGATTGTTCCGGGGCTGGCGACCTTTGCCGGCCTGGGCCCTCACCGCGTTCGCGGCCGCCTTTCTCCTGCCTTACTGCTGGTTTCTCTTCTTTCATGACGACCTTCAGATCCGGGTGGCCATCGTTTCTCCATTCAACGCATGCGTGACGCTCATCGGCGCCGACACGTTGCTCCGGCAGGTGGAGCCTCGCGACCGGATTATCTACTGGCCCGGAGCCATCGCGATGCTCGCTCATGCGCTTTCAATGCTGGGACGCACCTTGATCGCTGCAACAGGCCATTACGGCGAGAATCTCTTCGCCTCCACGGGCGTCGAGATCGCCTGTATGGTCACGCTGAACCTTGCTGTAATCGCGTGCTATCTGACGGTCGTAAGCGCAAGCAATATGAAGCTGCGGCGCGCGGCTGAGGAAATGGCTCTGTATGACCCGCTCACGCATCTGCCCAATCACCGTATGTTCCTTGACCGCCTGCTCGAGGCCGAACACCACGCGATACAGTCGGGCGCACAGCTTGCAATCGTCTACCTTGACCTGGATGGATTCAAGAAGGTGAACGATACGCTGGGCCATCAGGCTGGCGATGAGACTTTGATCGGTTTCGCGCGGAGTGTAACGGAAGTACTTGGCCGCGGCGGTTTCCTCGCGCGCGTGGGCGGCGACGAGTTTGTCGTTCTGATGGAAGGCGTCGAATCGCGCGCCCAGATTGAGGCTTTAACCGCCCGGCTTCGGAATGTGATTGCGCCCGACGCTTTATTCGGCGTCAGCACGGGTTTTGCCATATTCCCCGAAGATGGCATGTCCGCCGAAGCAGTAGTTCAACACGCGGATGCCGCGATGTACGAGGCAAAGCGGCAGAATGCGCTTCGCCTTGCGATCGGTTAGCGGGGACTCCGAAGCTTACCGGCGCTGCAACGCTTTCTGAATCGCGCGCACCAGCGCCGTGTTTTCCTCGCGCGAACCGCCGTTCCAGTGAATCACGACCAGATACTTGCCTTCCTGAAACCGCACCACATCCGGAGCGCTCTTCGCGCGCTGCATCGCATCGAATGCGCTCGATTCGGCGCGATATCCGCAGACCCACGCCTGCACGGTGCCCGGCCCGCTGTAATCGGCTCTCCAGCATTCCGGCGCGACTCCCTCGGGTAGCCCGGCGGGAGCCGGCGATTTGTCATAACCCTTCCGCGTCCACCCGGGAGGGACCGATTGCGGCAGGTCCGGCTGCCCGGGCGAGCCACCCTGGCCGCAGCCCGCAAGCACAACGCCGCCGAGTAGTAAACTGATGGTCGCTCGTCTCCCAATCACGTCCACTGAGGATACCTTGCCGCTTTCTATTCTGAATGACTCCGCGCGTCCGGCGACGGAGAAGTATTTTGCGCGTTTCGACTCTGAGAAGGTTCTCGATCGCCTTTACCGGATTGACGCACGCGCGCGGACCGAAGGGCTCACCGCCATCTCTCCCGCTGACGACGAACTCGTCGGCATCGGAATGGAAGTGAACGCCGAAGGCCGCGTCACAAAGAACTCTCTGGGCGCGCTGGATCTGAGCTGGCAGGCCAAAGATCATCCCGAATGGGCGGGGCGCGTCGCGGACGAGGTCGAGGAGATCCGCGCGGGCATACGCGCCGCCCACGGCTCCAATCCGCGATTCGTGATCTGGGCCGGCATGGGCGGATCGGTTGAAGACAAGACTGCGTACAACGCCGTCGGGCTGCTGAAGGGCGGACCGATGCTCTACTCTCTCGACTCGACCGATCCCGAGAAGCTGAAA
>DASZUZ010000861.1:0-1576 GCA_035547415.1 Bryobacteraceae bacterium
ATCACCTTGGATCGAAGGACTTTTCTGGAACCACGGATCGGGAGTCAGGGGTCGGTCCGTTTACGGGGCTTGGCGAATCCCCTGCCAACATTGTCGAGATCAGTGGCGTCATCAAATGGTTTGACGCTTCAAAGGGCTACGGTTTTATCGTTCCCGATAACGGCTCGCCGGACGTGCTCCTGCATGTCACTGTGCTTCGTCGTGACGGTTACCAGACGGCCTATGAAGGATCCCGTCTGGTTTGTGAATGCGTGCAGCGGGCGAAGGGCTATCAGGCGTTCCGGATTACGTCCATGGACGAATCCACGGCCATTCATCCCGCGCAGATGCTTCCGCCTCGGACCCACGTCAGCGTGACGCCGACCAGCGGTCTGGAGCGGGCGCAGGTAAAATGGTTCAACCGGCTGCGCGGCTTCGGGTTCTTGACCTGCGGCGAGGGGACGCCCGATATCTTCGTCCACATGGAAACGCTGCGGCGCTTCGGCATGACGGAGCTTCGGCCGGGGCAGTTCGTTCTGGTCCGGTTCGGGCCGGGTTCCAAGGGAATGATGGCCGCGGAAGTTCAACCGGAAACCGGGGCTCCGGGCCTGTCCTCGCACTGAACCGGCGAAAGGGGCATCGCCGCTGAGGAGAAAGACACGCGGAAGGTCGACCGCCGAGGGCTCGACCTTCCGGAAAACGTGTTTTGCGGCAGCGGAGGCCGCCCGCTACGGATCATGGCCGACCGGTGCGGCGACGTTTCCGGCGGCTTGCGAATATCCTTCGTCCTGACGGGTTGCCCGATGATGCGAATGCGGAAGGTCGGTCTTGAGTGGCTGCGCGCCGGTTTGTGGATTGCGCTGCTATCGTGGATCGGCATCGTCACTCCGTCTGGGGCCGGTGCCCGCGCCGCCGAATACCAGACGCTGGAGATCGCGACCCGAGCCGGCGTGAAGATGTTCTCGGTCGAAATGGCGACGACCGAGAAAGAAAGGGAAAAGGGGCTGATGTATCGGAAGCATCTGCCGGACGGGCAGGGCATGCTGTTCGATTTTTCTCCGGCCCAGCAGGTGTCGATGTGGATGAAGAACACCTACATCTCGCTCGACATGATCTTCATCGACCCCGATGGCCGGGTTCTCCGCATCGCCGAGAACACCGAGCCGTTCTCGACCCGCATTATTTCGTCGGGCGGTCTGGCCAAAGGTGTGCTGGAAGTGATCGCGGGGACCGCGAGAAAGTACGGCATTGCGCCGGGCGACCGCGTCTCGCACCCGCTCTTTAACGGCCATTGAGATCGTTGGAGCGCTTTCGGAACTGCCCGGCGGATGGATGCCGGTCCGCATGGGAGAAAACGCATCTATTCAACGATAGAGCGCTGCCACGGTCCCCGAGAAGCGGAAAGGCCCTAGTCGGCTTGCTGGGGCAGGCGGAAGCGTGTAACGACATCGTTTCCCAACAGATCGGGGTATAGCGCAGCCTGGTAGCGCGGCAGTTTTGGGTACTGCAGGTCCGCGGTTCGAATCCGCGTGCCCCGACCAAAAGTCTTATCTATTCAATAAGTTGCATGGCGGACATTTGACGGCGGGTTGATTGC
>DASZUZ010000862.1:0-6722 GCA_035547415.1 Bryobacteraceae bacterium
TGCCGCTGCCGTGCGCAAACAGCACGAGACCTCTCGCGCTTTCCGGAATGACGAGATCCGCGGCCAGATCGACGCCGCCGGAGGGAATCAGAATGTCCTGGCCGCCGCTACCATTGCCGGACGCTGCCCGCAACAGTTCCCGAACCGTGGCATCGGTCACCTGATCGAAGTCTTCGTACCACAGTCCAACCGCCTGGAAAGGCTGGGGAGTGCGGAGGCAGATCACTTCGTCCGCCACGCGCCGCAGCAATTCGCAGGTCGGTTCCGCGCCGACAGGGACAGCGACAATGATGCGGCTCGGGCGTTCCGCCCGCAACGCGGAGACTGCCGCCCGCATCGTCGAACCGGTGGCGAGGCCATCGTCAATCAGGATGACGTCACGCGCCTCCACGGCGGCACGCGGCGCGCTGCCGCGGTATAACCTCTCCCGCGACTCAAGGTTCCTGCGCTCGCGCGCCTCCACATCGTCGATCGTACGCTCGGGAATGCGCAGCGCGCGAACGATCTCGTCGTTCAGAACCCGGGTTCCGCCTGACGCAATCGCGCCCATCGCGAGTTCTTCCTGACCGGGAACGCCGAGCTTGCGTACTAGAAAGATATCGAGGGGCGCTTTCAACACGCGAGCGACTTCGAACGCGACAGGAACGCCGCCCCGCGGCAGCGCCAGAATGAGTGGCGCTGGTTCTCCCCGGAAGCGCAGAAGTTCCTGTCCAAGCAAGCGCCCGGCGTGCGGCCGGTCTCGAAATTGTTGCATCGTTAAATCGGAATCGTCGGCACGCCGAGGGCCAGGGACGACGGGCGCTACAATGATGCTCATGAGAAATTGCGTGCTCCTTCTGGCCGCAGCCGGATTGTGTATCGCGGCGGACACTCCAAAGACCTACACAGGCGTAATTGAAGACGACATGTGCGCCGGCGACCATAAGGCCATGGGTGGAACGGATCGCATGAAGTGCATGCAGGAGTGCGTGAAAGAAATGAACGCGAAGTATGCGTTGCTGGTGGGTAAAGATGTCTACGTGCTGAGCGATCAGACAGCCGCCGCAAAATATGCGGGAAAGAAAGTCACGGTCGCGGGCACCGTAACGGCAAGCGCCGGCAAGCCCACCGGGAAGTTACTCCAGGTCAAGTCGATCGCACCGGCGAAATAATGACAGCAGCGGCACTGAAGCGCACGCCTCTTTATGAGGCGCATCGGGAGTCCGGCGCAAAGATGGTGGACTTCGGCGGATGGGAAATGCCGGTCCAGTATTCCGGACTTGTTGACGAACACCACACGGTGCGCAAAGCGGTCGGCCTTTTCGACGTCAGCCACATGGGCGAGATCGAAATCCGCGGGCCGGAGGCGATGAAACTGGTCGACTACGCGACCACGAACGCTGTCGCGAAGCTGAAGAGCGGCCAGGCGCAGTACTCCGGGCTGCTGTATGAGCACGGCGGTTTTGTGGATGACGTTCTCGTTCACAAAGTGGCCGACGATTCGTTTTTCCTGTGCGTGAATGCTTCGAATCAGGAGAAGGATTTCGAACACATTGCCGGCCTCAAGAATGGGTTCGACTGCGAAGTGGAGTTCGCCGGACCGAAATACGCGCAACTGGCGATTCAGGGCCCGAAGGCGCTCGAAACGGCTCAGACGCTGACCGGCACACCGCTCGCGGACATCCGGTATTACTGGTTTCGGGACAGTGAGTTCGCCGGAGTTCCGGCGCGCATCGCGCGGACCGGCTATACCGGCGAGGACGGCTTTGAGGTCTACATCGCTCCGGAGAATGCTCTGGCGACCTGGAAGGCCATCATGGAAGCCGGCAAGCCGCACGGCATCAAGCCCTGTGGCCTGGGAGCGCGCAACACATTGCGGCTCGAAAGCAAAATGGCTCTTTACGGGCACGAAATCAGCGCGTCGATCTCACCGCTCGAAGCCGATCTCGCATGGATCGTGAAAATGGAAAAGGGCGATTTTGTGGGACGCGACGCGCTGCGAAGACAGATTGAGCGAGGACTGACCCGCAAACTGACGGGATTCGAGATGCGCGGCAGGGGCATCGGGCGCGATGGATATGAAGTCCTTATCGGCGGCCAGCCCGCCGGGTGGGTAACCAGCGGGTCGCCCTCGCCCACACTGAACAGGAACATCGGACTCTGTTATCTGCCGATCGATCGCGCAAAGCCGGGTGAGAAGATCGAAATCGTAGTTCGCAATCAGGCGGTCGAGGCGGAAACCGTGCCGACGCCTTTCTACAAGAGGCCCCAATGAAATATCCGGAAAACTACCGCTACACGAAGGAACACGAGTGGGTCAATCTGGAGGGCGATACGGCCACCATCGGCATCACCTTCCACGCGCAGAGCGAACTGGGCGACATCGTCTATGTCGATCTGCCGAAGACAGGAACCAAAGTCGAGAAAGGCAAGAGTTTCGGATCGGTTGAGTCCGTCAAGGCCGTTTCCGACATCTATGCGCCCGTTTCCGGCGAAGTGATCGACGTCAACGATTCGCTGAGTTCCGCGCCCGAGAAACTCAATGAAGACCCGCACGACGCGGCGTGGCTCATCCGGGTCCGCGTGGACCATGGCGGGGAAGTAAACAATCTGCTGTCCGTCTCCGACTATGAAAAGTACGTAGGAGCGGAAAGCTAAAATTGCGTTACCTCCCGAAGTCCGATTCCGAGCGTCAGGAGATGCTTGCCGCCTGCGGCCTGAAATCCGCGGACGAGTTGTTCGCGCAGATCCCGGCGGAGGCCCGTCTCACGAGGCCACTCGCGCTCGAGCCCGGCATCTCGGAATACGAGATTGTCGATTACTTCAAGACGTTGTCGGACAAAACGGCGGCCGGTCACGCGAGCTTTCTCGGCGCGGGCGTTTACAACCATTACAGGCCGGTGGTGGTGGATACCGTTGTTTCGCGCGGCGAGTTTCTTACGTCCTATACGCCGTATCAGTCCGAGATCTCGCAGGGCACGCTGGTTACGATCTTCGAATTCCAGACGATGATCTGCCAGTTGACCGGCATGGATGTGGCGAACGCATCCATGTACGACGCGTCCACCGCTGTTCCGGAGGCGGCCATGATGGCCGTGCGGATTACCGGACGGTCGAAGATCCTGGTGGCGCGGTCGGTACATCCGGAATACCGGGAGGTGCAGCGTACCTACGCACGAAATCAGGGATTGCCGATCGAAGAGTTCGGCTATGACCGTGACAGCGGAAAGATCGATGTCGCGGATCTGGAAGCGAAGATCGACATGCAGACCGCGTGCGTCATCATTCAGTCGCCCAATTTCTTCGGCGTTATTGAGGACGTCCGCGAGGCGGCGGCCATCGCCCACGCCCACGGCGCGTTACTGGTTTTCACTTTCTCTGAAGCCGTTTCGCTCGGGATTCTCGAGCCGCCGCGCGATGCCGACATTGTTGCCGGTGAACTGCAGTCGTTCGCGATCTCGCCGAGCTATGGCGGACCCTACGCGGGAATTATCGCCGCAAAGGAGAAGTTTATCCGGCAGTTGCCGGGGCGTCTGGTGGGCCAGACGACCGACAGCAACGGCAACCGCGCCTTCTGTCTGACGCTCGCGACTCGCGAACAGCATATCCGGCGCGAGAAGGCGACATCGAACATCTGTACCAATCAGGCGCTCATTGCGTTGATGGCGACCGTGTTCATGGAACTGTACGGCAAGCAGGGTCTGCGGGAACTGGCGCGCCAGAATCTCTCGAAGTCTCATTATCTGGGATCGAAAGTCAGACCTCGGTTCACCGGGCCCTGGTTCAATGAGTTCGTCACGTCCGCCGGCGATCCGGAAGCCATCAACAAAAAACTCCTCGGGAAGAAAATCATCGGCGGCCTCCCGCTGGGAAATTATTATCCGGAACTGAAAGAATCAATGCTGCTCTGCGCCACGGAGATGACGAAGAAAGCGGATATGGATGCGGTCGCGGAGGCGTTCGCCCGATGATTCGTAAAGTTCGTCCGCATCTCACGCAGAACGAAGAGCTGATCTTCGAGCGCAGTTCACCAGGCAAGACGGGCTATCAACTCCCCGCCCTCGATGTTCCGGATATCGATCCGTCCGAAGCGCTCGGCGCCGGAAACGTGCGGGAGGAAATCGAAGGCTTCCCCGAAGTCAGCGAAGTCGAGGTGATCCGGCACTTCACGCGCCTTTCGACCTGGAACTACGCCATCGATCTCGGCATGTATCCTCTGGGGTCGTGCACGATGAAATACAATCCGCGGATCAACGAAGCCGTTGCGCGGCTCGAAGGTCTGGCGTGGGCGCACCCGTATCAGCCGGAGAGTCTGTCGCAGGGCGCGATGGAAGTGATCGCGAAGCTGGAAAGCGCGCTTTGCGAAATCACGGGGCTCGACGCGGTCACGCTGCAGCCCGCGGCGGGAGCCCATGGCGAATTGACGGGTATTCTGCTGATTCGCGCGCTTCTGGAATCGCGGGGCAATCCGCGGAAGAAGATCCTGGTTCCGGATTCGGCGCACGGAACGAACCCGGCGACCGCCGGAATCGCGGGTTACGCGGTACAGAACATCCGTTCGAACGATCAGGGCATGATCGACCTTGCGGAACTGAGCAGGCACGTCGATGGCGACGTGGCCGCCCTGATGGTCACCAACCCGAACACGCTCGGCGTGTTCGAGGAGAACATCGCGCAGGCTGCCGGCATCCTCCATGAGAAGGGCGCGATGGTCTACATGGACGGCGCAAACATGAATGCGCTCGTCGGCATCACACGGCCGGGGGATTTTGGCGTGGACGTGATGCACATCAACCTGCATAAAACGTTCTCGACCCCTCATGGCGGCGGCGGCCCCGGTGGCGGCCCCGTGGCGGTGAAAAGTCATCTGGAGCCGTTTCTTCCCGTTCCGAGACTGAAACGCTTCGGGGATGCGTGGTCATGGGATCATGATCGTCCCGATTCGATCGGCAAAGTCCGCGCTTTCTATGGCAATTTCGGCGTGCTGGTCCGCGCGCTCGCCTATATCCTCGCGCATGGCGGACCGGGTCTGCGCAATGCGACTGTGGACGCCGTCCTGAACGCGAATTACATCCGGCATCGATTGCGGCCCTGGTTCGATCTCCCGTATGACCGTCCGAACATGCACGAAGTCGTCTTCAGCGACGACCGGCAGTCCGCGAAGGGTATTCGGACAGGCGATATCGCGAAACGGCTGATCGACTACGGATTCCATCCGTACACCGTCAGCTTTCCGCTTATCGTGCACGGCGCTCTGATGATCGAACCGACAGAGACCGAATCGAAGCGCGAACTCGATCTGTTCATCGATGCGATGATTTCGATCGCTAAAGAGGTCGAGGCGGAACCGCAGACGGTCCTGAAGGCGCCCCATCTGACGCGGACCACGAGAGTGGACGAAGTCAGCGCGGCGCGCAAGCCCGTCGTCCGGTGGCAACCCGAAAAAAAGTAGAATTCTCATTTCAGCAGAACTGAAACGTCCCTCCAGTGCCCGGACATTGACTCCGCGCCGCTAACGGACTACAGTCTTCAGCACTCGTAATTCCCGGGGTCCCTGTTGTCCTGCGAAGTACGCAAGGAGCTGAATCATGACTCGCAACGGCACGTCCAGGTTGCTCGTTTCGCGATCGCTGCCGGTAACATTCGCCGCGGTTGCCGTCCTCTCATCCCTGGCAGTCCCCCGCCCCGTGTTCGGGCAGGCGGTTGCAATTGCCGAAATCAACGGACAGGTGTCGGATCCGAGCGGCGGCGCCGTGGCAGGCGCTCAGGTCACCGCAACCGAAACCGAGAAGGGAGTTCTCCACACTACCGCCACCGATAACGCGGGCCGCTACGTCCTGCCCAATCTTCCGGTAGGTCCGTACCGGCTCGAAGTGAAGGCCAGCGGGTTCAAAGACTATCTGCAGACGGGTCTCGTGCTGCAGGTCGGAATCAACGTTCAGATCAATGTCGCGATGCAGGTCGGTTCGGTCAGTGAGACCGTCGAAGTCACGGCCAGCGCCGCTCTGGTCGAGACGAGGGAAACCTCCGTGGCGCAGGTCATCGACCAGCAGCGCATCAATGAACTGCCGCAGAATGGACGTCAGGCAACCCAACTCATTCTGATCTCCGGAGCGGCGGCATACGGTGACTCAGGCGATACCGGCAGCAAGACGTTTTACAGTTCGACGCGGATATCCGTCGCCGGCGGGCAAGGGAACGGAACCGCTTATCTGCTCGATGGCGGCGACAACACGGAAGCCATGTCCAACGTAAATCTTCCGTTCCCATTCCCGGATGCTCTTGATGAGTTCAGCGTGGAGACAAGCGCCGTTTCCTCGCGCTTCGGCACACACCCCGGCGCCACGGTCAACGTGGTGACAAAGTCGGGCACGAACGCCTGGCACGGAGACCTGTTCGATTACCTCCGGAACGGCGACCTGAATGCGAGAAATTTCTTTGCGCCGGTCCACGACAGCCTCAAGCGCAACCAGTTCGGCGGGGTGCTCGGAGGCCGCATCATCAAAGACAAGCTCTTCTTCTTCGGGGGCTATCAGGGAACGCGCAACCGCTCGAACCCGCCCAATCTGATTACGCACATTCCGAATCAGGCGTCGCTGAACGGCGACTTCAGCAGCCTGACGTCCGCGGCTTGCCAGTCCAGCGGCAAACCCATTCAACTCGTGGATCCCGTCAACGGGAACGCGCCGTTCGCGGGAAATCAGATTCCGGTCTCACGGCTGAACCCGGTGGCCCTGAAGATT
>DASZUZ010000863.1:0-10319 GCA_035547415.1 Bryobacteraceae bacterium
GATGCGCCAATCTGGAAACCGACGCTGCCGCCCTCAATTCTGATCGCAAACGGGGCTGTCCATCCGCCTCCCGATGCGCGACGGCACACAGCAAATCCGCGCCCGTACTTCGCGCCGACAATGAACCCGCCTTTTTTCAGACCAGGAACAACAACGACGCATCGGGCTTTGTTCATCAGATCCTGAGGAACGCCCTTGTCGGAGGCTCTCATCAGGTCGGTGAGAACGTCTGCCGCAGCATCGAGTCTGTCGGCGACCTTGGCTTCTTTTTCCGCAGCAACGGCGTAAGTACCGATCGAGCTGGCGACGGCTAAAACGGCTATAAGTGTAGTTCGCATTCCACACTGCTCCTTCCGGAGACGAGTAGATGCGACTTCGCTGCCAAAGTAGCGAAGATTACAGCGAAATCCTCACTTCCCGAGTACGGCGGAGGCGCGGGCAAAGCCCAGTACGGCATTCGGCAAAATCCCGAGAAAGAAAGTGCCAATAGCCGGCAGAACAAGGGCTGCGCCCAAACCGGGAGACAGCGGCTCCAGCGAATTTGTCACCTCGCCCGGCTCGTTCATATACATCACAACCAGCAGACGGAGGTAATAATATGCAGCCACCGCGCTGTTGAGCAGTCCGAGAACTGTCAACCAGACCAGGTTCGATTCCAGAGCGGCCCGGAAAATGTAAAACTTCCCGAAAAAGCCGCCCGTGAGGGGCACGCCTATAAATGAAAGCAGGAATACCGTCAACAGCGCCGCCGTGAGCGGCTGCTTCTGGCTCAGACCGGCCAGATCCTCGATGCGGAGGTGCTTCTCGCCCTTCCCCGCGATATGGATGATGACCGCAAAAGCGCCAATATTCATCAGGGCGTAGGCTGCCAGATAGAACATTGCGGCGGCGGTTCCGATTTCGGATTTCGCCGCGAGCGCCACCAGGATGTATCCAGCGTGAGCGATGGAGCTATAGGCGAGCATCCGCTTGAGATTGTTCTGCGTGAGCGCGGCGAAATTGCCGATGGTCATGGAGAGCAGCGCGGAAATCCAGATGATCGGTTCCCAGCCACCAGCGATCGGCTGGAATGCCGTCATAAAGATGCGCAGGAAGATGGCGAATGCCGCGGCTTTCGGCGCAGTTGCCATGAAGGCGCTGACCGGGGCCGGAGCCCCCTGGTACACGTCCGGAGCCCACATCTGGAACGGCGCGCCGGAAATTTTGAAGCCAAGTCCCACAATCATCAGCGCAGCGGCAACACTGACCGCCGCGAAGGAAATGCCGGGAGCGCCCAGCGCCGTGTGGATTTCACTCAGCTTCGTGGTACCCGTCACACCGTATACGATGGCGATGCCGTACAGGAAGAAGCCGGTCGCGAACGAACCGAGAAGAAAGTACTTGAGAGCCGCCTCGTTGTTCCGCTTATCGTTCCGGAGGTAGCCGGCAAGAATGTACGTCGCGATCGACGAGATCTCGAGACCAATGAAGATCATGATCAGGTCGTTGGCCGAAACCATCAGTGACTGACCAACGACCGAAAAGAGCAGCAAACCGTGATACTCGCCCGTCTCGGCGACTTCGCGATCGAGATAACGGTAAGACGAAAGCACCGCCAGGATTCCCACCGAGATCACGAGAATCCGGAAGAATGTCGCGAACCCATCCACAACCAACAGGTTCGAGAAGGAGAGGCCCGGATCGCCGTACGCGGCGAGCGCGCCGACCATCGCGACAAGAAACGCCACGATCGCGAGATGACCGAACATCTTCGGCTTTCGCCAGGCAAAGATGGGATCGAGAACCATCAGCAGCGTGCCGGCGAAGGTCAGGATGAGTTCCGGCGAGAAACGGAGAAGATCGGCGGCGCTCGGCATGAAGCTAGTGGGCATGGATATGTCCTCCAGCGACGTATGCAGGGGCTGAGACCCGAAGGGGCGCGTTCATTGTGCTTTGGTTGAGAATGCGGGAATTGGCTTCCGAGATCGGCGGCAGGAATGTCTGAGTGTAAATGCCCATCCAGACCATCATGGCCACCAGCGGGATCACGCAGGCCCACTCACGAAGGCTGAAATCGGGAATGTGATGCCTGACTCCTTCACTGGTTTCGCCGAAGAATACCCGCTGGTAGAGCCACAGCATGTAGCAGGCGGAAAGAATCACACCGAGCGCGGCGAATATCGTCCACGTGAAGTTGTTGAGCGCGGCGCCCTGCAGCACGAGGAATTCGCCGACGAAGTTGTTGAGCATCGGCAGACCGATACTGGCGAGAGTCGTGATCAGGAAGATGGCAGAAAACCAGGGAGCCACGGTCGCTACCCCACCGTAATCGGAGATCGCCAGCGAGTGCTTCCGTTCGTACAGGAACCCGACGAGCACGAAGAGCGCGCCCGTGGAAATACCGTGATTCAGCATCTGGTACACGGCGCCATCCAGGCCCATCTGCGTGAACGAAAAGATGCCGAGGACGACAAACCCGAGGTGGCTGACTGACGAGTACGCCACGAGTTTCTTCATGTTCGGCTGCACCATCGCGACGAGCGCGCCGTAGACGATGCCGATGATCGCAAGAATCACAATCCATGGCGCGTTCTCGCGGGCGGCGGTCGGGAACATTGGCAGGCAGAACCGGACGAGTCCGTAGGTTCCCATCTTGAGCATGACGGACGCCAGCATTACGGAACCAGCCGAAGGCGCTTCGACGTGCGCGTCCGGCAGCCAGGTGTGCAGCGGGAAGAGTGGGACCTTGATCGCGAACGCCAGGAAGAACGCCAGGAACAGAAGCGTCTCCTGCGTGTGGGACAACACGATCCGGCCGCTTTGAATCTGGTCCAGCACGGAAGCGTAATCGAAGGTGCCGGCGTGGATGTACAGGAAGATGATGCCCGCGAGCATCAGCACCGACCCGGCCATCGTATAGAGGAAGAACTTGACTGCGGCGTAGATTCGCCGGTCGTGTCCCCAGATGCCGATCAGGAAGTACATCGGAACGAGAACGATTTCCCAGAACACGTAGAAGAGGAAGAGGTCCCAGGCGGCGAACACGCCGACGAGCCCGAATTCCAGCAGAAGCAGGAAGGCGAAGAATTCCTTCACCCGGTTGTGGATGTACTTCCAGGAAATCAGAATGGCGATCGGCGTCAGGAAAGTCGACAGAATGATGAGCCAGAGGCTCAGACCATCGATGCCGACGTGGTAATGAATTTCCGGGTTCTGGATCCAGACGGCGTTCGTAACGAACTGCTGTCCCGTTTGCCCCGCCTGAAAACCGATGGCGAGCCCGAGAGAAACCGCGAATGCGACCAGCGAGAACACCAGCGTCAGCATGCGGATCATCTGCTCCTGCGCACGCGGAATCAGCAGGGCGACAATAAAGCCGATCGCCGGTATCGCGATCAGGAGGTCAAGAAGATTCATTTCGGCAGACCTCCCATGAAGCCCATGACGATAAGCAGTGCGACGGACCCCAGGACGACCCACGTTGCGTAACTTCGGATGTTGCCGGATTGCATCAGCCTTAAAAGGCTTCCGATGCCTTTCGCCTGGTACCCGACGCCGTTTACGGCTCCATCGATCACGCCCTGATCCACTCCGTGCCAGAGCACCGTTCGAGAGCCTTCGATCGTGGGAGTCACGACTGCCGCGTCATAGACCTCGTCGACAAAGTACTTGTTGTAAATCAGTGTGTAGAGCCCCCCGAATGCGGAGGCTACTTTTCCGGGCAGTTCCGTGTTTACCACGTACATGTAGTAGGAAATCGCGATGCCGATCAGACCGAAGGCGATGGAAATGCCCATCAGCATACCTTCGCCCGCAACTTCCTCTCTGATCGGGAACATCGGTTCGAGAATTTTCGGGACGTTGAAGAGGAAACCGCCCGCGATCGAAAGGAACGCGAGGACGACCAGCGGAGCCAGCATCGACCATGGCGATTCATGCGGATGTCCATGACCCTTGTAGTCACCCCAGAACGTCATCCAGAAGGCGCGCCACACATAAAACGCGGTCATGCCCGCGGTAATCACGCCGACCCAGAACATCCACGGCGCATGTCCGTAGGCTGCCGTCAGAATTGCGTCTTTACTGAAGAAACCGGAGGTTCCCGGGAAGCCGGCGATCGCGAGCGAGGCGCAGGCGAGTACCCACATGGTCACCGGGGCGTACTTCCGGAGCCCCCCCATATGACGCATATCCTGCTCGCCGTGGCAGGCGTGAATGACGCTGCCGGCGCCAAGGAAGAGAAGAGCTTTGAAGAACGCATGCGTCATCAGGTGCCAGATGCCGGCGGAGAAGGCGCCGACCCCAACGCCCAGGAACATGTACCCCAGCTGCGAGACCGTCGAGTAAGCGAAGACCTTCTTGATGTCGAACTGCGTCATGCCAATAGTCGCGGCGAAGACTGCTGTCGCAAGACCAATGATCGCGACGGTTTCCATGGCGGCCGGAGCATGCGTGAAGATCACCGCCGAGCGCGAGCACATATAGACGCCCGCCGTCACCATCGTCGCCGCGTGAATGAGGGCGGAAACGGGCGTGGGACCTTCCATCGCGTCCGGCAGCCACACGTAAAGAGGAATCTGCGCTGATTTTCCAGTCGCGCCAAGCAGCATCAGGAGAGCGATCGCAGTCAGCGTCGCAACGGGTTTTCCCGGGGCCGCCGCAAAGACTTTGCCGAAGTCCAGCGTTCCGAAATTAGCCACGAGCAGGAACATCGCGAGCGAGAACCCGAAATCGCCGATGCGGTTGACGATGAAGGCCTTATTGCCGGCGTTCGTGGCGCTCTTCTTGACGAAGTAGAAGCCGATCAGGAGGTAACTGCACAAGCCGACGCCTTCCCACCCGACGAACAGCAGCAGATAGTTCCCGGCCAGCACCAGATTCAGCATGAAGAACATGAAGAGGTTCAGGTAAGCGAAAAACCTGTAGTAGCCTTCGTCATGCGCCATGTAGCCGGTTGCGTAGATATGGATGAGCGACCCGATGCCGGTGACGATCATGAGCATGATCATCGTGAGTTTGTCGACCGCGAAATCCCACCCTACGTTGAATTCGCCGCTCCGGATCCAGGTGAAATAGTGCTCCTGGATCGGATTCGCCCCCCAGTCGCAGCCAAGGCCGGTCTTGACTACCCAGAGAAACGACAGGACGACGCTTCCCACGGCCACCGCATTGATGATCGTCTTCGACAGCTTGCGCCCGAAAATGCCGTTGATCAGAAAACCGATGAACGGGAGCGCCGGAATGAGCCAGAGGTTGTACATCAGTTCTTCAGTGTGTTGATTTCATCGATGTTCAGAGTTGCGCGGTTCTTGAACACCGTCAGAATGATTGCGAGACCCACCGCCGCTTCAGCGGCGGCGACCACCATCACGAAGAACGTGAACAGCTGTCCGCTGACCTGCTTATGCTGATGCGCGAAGGCGATAAAGCTCAGATTCACGGCGTTCAGCATCAGCTCGATGCACATGAACACCGTGATGATATTGCGCCGGAAGATGAAGCCGGCCACGCCGATGGCGAACAGCACCGCGCTCAGCGTGAGATACCAGGACACCGGGACGCCCTTGTTCAGGAGGTCCAGAGCTGCCGAAGGGTCCATTATTTAGTCCAGTTCCTTTCGGGCGAGGACGATCGCGCCGATAATCGCGATCAGGATGAGTACGGAAGTGACTTCGAAGGGCAGCAGATAGTCCGTGAACAGCGCATAACCAATCTTCTGCGCGTCGCCACCCGCGAAATCACCGAACTTGACGAATCCCGCTTCCGGGAACCAGCGCTGCGCGAAGTAGCAGAGCAATCCGAGCAGCGCAATCATCGCCGGAAATCCGAGGATCTGCGCCAGCCAGGACCGGCCGCGCGTCTCTTCGGCGCCGGCGTTCAGAAGCATGATGACGAAAACGAACAGCACCATGATGGCGCCGGCGTAAACAATCACCTGCGCCATGGCGATGAACTCCGCGCCGAGCAGAAGATACAGCACGGCGAGAGAACCCATGACGCCGACCAGCGACAACGCGCTCGAAATCGGATGCTTCTGCAGCACCACGTTCACGGCGCACACAACCGCGATAAACGCGAACAGGAGAAAGAAAAAGAGGTCCATTTACGAGACCAGGGCCACCAGAAAGCCGGTGACAAGCAGATTCAACAACGCGACAGGGAACAGGAACTTCCAGGCAAAGCTCATCAGCTGGTCATACCGGAAGCGAGGGAGCGTTGCGCGAATCCAGATAAAGACGAAAAGAAGGAAGCCGACCTTGGCGAGGAACCAGAAGAGCGGCATCAGAACGGGCACCAGTGGCGGAAACGCCATCAGACCGGCAAGCCCGAAGAAAACCACGCCGAAGACCGGCAGAGTGTAGCGGTCAAACGGACGCGCCGGGTTCAGGCCGTGATAAAGGCAGATGGCTCCGGCCAGGAAAAGAATTGCAGGAGCAAGAAAATTCGAACCCAGCGACTCCGGCCACAACGGCTGCCATCCTCCAAGGAAGAGCAGGGTAGCGACAGAGCAGACCGTCACCATGTTCGCGTATTCCGCCATGAAGAACGCCGCGAATTTCATGCTGCTGTACTCGACGTGGAACCCCGCGACCAGTTCGTTCTCCGCTTCCGGAAGGTCGAACGGGATACGGTTGGTTTCCGCGAACGCCGCGATCATGAAGATGATGAAACTAAAGATCTGCGGGAAGGGCATCTGGAAGATCGCCCACTTTGGAACGATCCCGAGATAGAAGCCCGCCTGCGAATCGGCGATGCCCCGGAGGCTCAGCGTACCGGCTGTAAGCAACGGAGCGGCAATTGCGAGACTGAGCGGCAGTTCATAACTGATCATCTGCGCCGAACTGCGCAGCCCACCGAGCAGACTGTACTTATTGTTGGAAGCCCAGCCTGCCAGCGCAATTCCGTATACGCCCATCGAACTGACCGCAAGGATCAGCAGGATTCCGACATTCAGATTGGCGAGTTCCATCATCGTGTGGAACGGCCCGTAGGTGTGAGCGCCTATGGTGATCGCGGGAATCGTGATGCTCGTGCCGAAAGGGATGATCGAGATCGAAATCAGCGCCATGAATACGGCGAAGAATGGCGCGGCCAGGTAGAAGAACTTGTTGACGTGAGGAGGAAGGACGCCCTCTTTCGTGATCAGCTTGATCACGTCCGCGAGGGGCTGCAGCAGGCCGTGCGGTCCAACCCGGGAAGGGCCCATCCGTACCTGCACGTGCGCGATGACCTTACGCTCCACCCATTGCAGATAGGCAAGCGTCGTCATGAAGACAAACAGAATCAGCGCGAGTTTGACGGCTGTAATGACGAGGAATTCCATTAGCGGCTCACGTACTCCTCTTTATCGGGAGTCGAGTAGCTCAGACGTTTCTCTATAACTGAATTCAGTATTTTAGAATATCGCCCCAGCGTGCCGGAGGTGAAGAGATTGTCGTGCGCTGACCAGATGAGGTCAGGACGGCTCTCCACGCCAACTCGGCCATTGACCGGCAGCGTTTGCTGCGCGCCGACCGTTACAAGCGCCAGCGGAATGTCGTAGCCTTTCACGGTCCGGCGAATCTCGTTATAAACGGTGTCCGGCAACCACGGCCCCATCTGTCTGGCGAGTCCCATCTCTTTCGCGATAAGACCGATGATTTCGAGATCCGGCTTCGCGCCGAGCGTGGAGACGCCGCGCTTGAGGCGCTGCACTTCCCCGCAGACGTTGGTCACGGTTCCGTTTTTCTCGTAAGCGCTGGCCGCGGGAAGAACGACGTTGGCGCGCTTTGCCGTCTCTGTCAGGAACATGTCCTGCACCACGACAAAGGTCTTGTTGGACTGCAGCGGCGCTTCCTTCAAGGGATTCGCGCCGACCACGTACAAGCAATCGAGATCCTGCGCCGCGAGCATCTCGCGATAATTCAGGCCCGCCGTTCCGGAAGCGCGATAACCGGGAAGCAGTTCCGGAACGAGCCCCATATCGATGGCGCCACGGGAGTTTGAATAATCGAGCAGCGCGCAGTATTTCACCGGAATACCCAGAGACTCGCCGAATTCGACGAGCGCGCGGACGTCTTGCCCCTTCACGGAATCGTTGAACAGGATCACCAGTTCCGGTTCCGCGGCGAGCGCGTCACGCATTTCGCCGAGGGCGCTGAGTTCCGACCCGGCGGGCCGGCGAATCGCAGCGGCAGCGTAATTGTCTTCCCGGACTTCTTTGGGCGTGACGACATACACGTGCGCATCGTGATGCCGCTTGCTCGCGCGAATCTGGAAAGAGAGGAACGGCTGTTCGATCGCGAGGTCCGCGCCGATGATCAGGAACGCCTTCCGGTCGTAAAGATCAGCCGTCGTCGCGAGCTGGCCTTTCGTACCGGACAAAGCATCGATCAGTGTTGTGACGTCACCCGTCCGGTGATGATCGATGTTGTTGGTTCCGAGTGCTTCGCGCGCGAACTTCTGCAGATAGAAGTTTTCTTCGTTCGTGGTGTGATTCGAACCAATGACGCCGAATTTACCGCCTCTCGCCTTTACATCGCTGAATTTTTTCGCGACGGCTTCGAGCGCCGCGGCCCACGACACGGGCTGCAGGTGTCCATTGATCCGAAGCATCGGCGACTGCAACCGTTCGGAGTTGTTATAGAAATCGAACGCGTAGCGGCCTTTGATACAGAGAAATTCGCCGTTGACCCCCGAGCGGTCGCGATTGTTGCCGCGAATGATCTGCTCATTGCGCACGCCAAGGGTCGTCTTGCAGCCATTGGAACAATGCGTGCAGATCGTACCCACGTGCTCCATCTCCCACGGCCGGGTCTGGTACCGATACGTGCCGCTGGTGAGCGCTCCCACGGGGCAGATGTCGATACACTGACCGCATTCATCGCATTCGAGATGGTCGCCGTGGTTGGGAGCAATCAGCGAAACGGCGCCGCGATTGATCGTACCCAAAGCACCCACGCCCATTCCTTCATTGCAGGCGCGAATGCAGCGGAAGCAGAGGATACAGCGGGGGCCATCATAGAAGACCACCGGCGACCACTGCTGCTCGTCCACGTGCAGTTTGGTTTCGGTGAAGCGGCTTTCTCCCGCTCCGTAGCGGAACACCATGTCCTGCAGTTCGCACTCGCCGCCTTTATCGCAGACCGGACAATCGAGCGGGTGATTGGTCAGCAGGAATTCAAGCGTGTATTTGCGGGCTTGTCTGACCTGCTCGGAGTCGGTGCGAATCACCATGCCCGGAGCGACAGGGAGCGTACAGGCTACCTGCATTTTGGGCATTTTTTCGACTTCTACCAGGCACATCCGGCAAGCCGCCTGGAGCGAATAACCTTCGTAATAGCAGAACGACGGAATTTCGATGCCCGCGCGCTTGGCCGCCTCGATCACGAGCGTGCCGGGAGGCGCTTCGAGCTCGCGTCCGTCAATTGTAAACTTCACCAGATCAGCCATTAAAATCCTTCTACTGCTTCTCTTCCAGCCGCTTCAGCCGCTCGTGAAACTCGCGATGGTCGTGGTCAACGATTCCGATGAGTCCGACCAGCTTTTCGCCGATCTCACTTACCCGAAGCCGGAGCGATTCAAGCGAATCCTGGAGCAGCACCTGTGAACGCAGCAGCATTTTATGTTCGGCGCGGAAGGCCTCGTGCTCGCCAATGGTATGCTCAATGGCCGCCTCGATCCGATCGAGCCGGGAAACGTTATCCTGATGCCCGTTGCCTTCCGCCATACGTTATGCCGCGACCAGCCGCGACACGCCCTCGTACGGACAAGGCTTGCCGTCCAGGTGCGCCTCGAACTCTTCCCGAAATTTCTCCACGATGGAAATCGTCGGCAGAGCCGCAGCGTCTCCAAGTGGACAGAATGTCCGGCCCAGCATGTTCTTCGAAAGATCGCCGATCAGCACAATGTCGCTCTTCTGACCCATACCGTCGTGGAAGCGCTGCAGCAGTTTGCGCAGCCAGGTCGTACCCTCGCGGCACGGGATGCACCATCCGCAGCTTTCATGGGCATAGAACCGCATGATGCGCAACGCAGCCTTGACCATGCAGGTGTCTTCGTCCATAACAACAACGCCGCCCGAACCCAGCATCGATTTCGCCGCAGCCAGCGTGTCGAAATCCATCGCGAGGTCACATTCCTCGGCTTTCAGGACGGGGCAGGACGAGCCGCCTGGAATGACCGCCTTGAGCTTCTTTCCGCCGCGCACGCCGCCCCCGACTTCGTTGATCATGCGCATCAGGTTGAAGCCCATCGGCAGTTCGTAAACGCCGGGCTTGTTGACATGACCCGAGATACAGAACAGGCGCGTTCCGCCATTCTTCGGCGTCCCGAGGCCGGCAAAGTAGGCTCCGCCGTTC
>DASZUZ010000864.1:0-6791 GCA_035547415.1 Bryobacteraceae bacterium
CTTTCGAGCGGTTTCAACGAAACGGAAGTGGCCCGCAGGTTCAACGGAGAAGGAATGGCCGGCTTCATCCAGAAGCCTTACACGATCGACGCTCTCGCCTCAAAGCTGAAGCAGGCTCTCGCCGGTTCGCGTTCCGCGCGCGTTTAATCGTTCAGCGCCTCGAGTATCTTGCCCGGATTCAGAATTCCATTCGGATCCATCGCCCTTTTCAGCGTTCTCATCAGACGCAACTCCGCGTCGGTGCGGCACAGCTTCAGGTAATCCCGTTTTTCCAGGCCGACGCCATGTTCGGCCGAAATGGATCCTTGCCGGCCCGCAAGTCCACCATAAACGATCGACTCCACGCGCTTCCGCGACTCCGCATCGCCGCTCCCCACATGGATATTGAGATGCAGATTGCCATCGCCCATGTGCCCGAATACAAAACAGACGTTGTTCGGCCAGTCCGCATTGAGCTGTGCGCGGACGCCAGCCACATAAGACTCCATGTGCCGGATCGGCATGCTGACGTCGAATCCGAACCACGGCCGGTACTGATGAAACTGGTCGACGTCGTCGCGCATGGCCCAAATGGCCTGCCGCTCGTTGGCGGACATCGCCACCACGCAATCCGCGGCCAGTCCTTTATCGACAGCCTGCATCAGCACGGATTCGAACCGCTCCTGGTCCAGCTTCTGATCGGAGCCCTGCGCGTCGACGAGCACGTAGTACGGGAACGATTGAGGCAGCACCGGATTCTGCCGCGCCGGGGGAGTGGTCACCAGCCGGTAAAACTCGTTCCACATGACTTCGAAGGCGCTGAGAGTCCCGCCCAGCCCTGCGCTGAGATCGCGCAGAAGCCGCGGCAGGTGGGCGAACTCGTTCACCGCCAGGAACGCCGTATTCTGGCTGCGCGGTTGCGGGAGCAGCCGCAGGACGGCGCGCGTTACGATGCCGAGCGTGCCTTCGGAACCGATGAACAACTGCTTCAGGTCATACCCCGAGTTGTTCTTGATAATCGGGTAGAGAGAGGAAACCACGGTACCGTCGGCCAGAACCGCTTCCAGGCCCAAAACCAGGTTCCGCGTCATGCCATAGCGGATCACGCGGTTTCCGCCGGCATTGGTCGAGATCAGCCCGCCGATCATCGCGGAACCGCGCGCGCCGAGGTCGAGCGGGAAGAACAGCCCGGCCGCTTCCGCGCGCTGCTGGATGGCCTGCAGGACCACGCCCGCCTGAACGGTCATGGTCAGGCCGGCCTCGTCCAATTCCTCGATCTGATTCATTCGTTCGAGCGAAAGCGCGATATCGCCGGGTTCCGTGTGGGCCCCCTCCACCAGTCCGGTGAGTCCCCCATGCGGCACCACGGTCTGACCTGCGTCATGGCAGCGGCGCAGGACCAGCGAAGCCTCCTCCGTGCTGCGGGGCCGCACGATCGCCGCGGCTCGCATATTTTCTCGGGAGATCCACCCGGTACTGCGCTGGGTCACCTCATCGCCCGTCAGGACTCCGCCTGGGCCGAGGTCGTTCCGGATGCTGGAAAGCAGGTCGGTTAGAGCCAACTCAATATCTTAATCGGCTCGCTGGTTAACACGATGGTATTAACCAAAATCAATCTCGAAAGCGGCGCGTTTTCGTGGGAGATTCGAAACGTGATATCCAGGCCCGCCCCCGAAGGGCACCGCGCGAGCGTCATCGCGTTTCCGGACTTCGACGATCACCGGCACGCGCTCGCCGGATGGTTTGCCGCCATCGAAGAGAGAGGCGCGCGAGCCGCGATCCCGGAGATCAGCCGGGCCTATGCGAAGCTCGTCCGGATTGGCAAAAACACCCGACATGGCCGTCTGGCGGAATTCCTGCACCACGTGCTGATCGCGCTGGAAAACGGCGACGCCGAGGGCGCCGGCCACATACTCCTCACGGCGCTGGCGACGTTCGGCTGGCCTTCCGATCTGGCCGCCGCGCCTTAGAATTCGGCGCGCAACAGCAACTGGACTTCGCGCGCGGTTTCATTCAGCGGAGCGACGGCCGGAAATCCTGACCCGAGTCCCTGTCGTCCGTAAGTCGACAGCCCGAACGTGGGCGACCCGAGCAGGCTGTCGGGATTCCCCAGGTTGGCGGGGTTCAGGATGTTATAGAAATCGGCGCGGAAGGTGAATGTGGTTCCTTCGCGAAGCCGCGGGATCCGGAAAGATCGCGCGAGCGAGGCGTCGACGTTGTAAAGTCCCGGGCCACGGAACGCGTTCCGGCCCGATGTGCCGGGCGCATTCGCGCCGGGCGTCGTAAAGGCGGCGGCATTCAACAGATACACGCCTCCCGGACCTGCCGCGGGATTCACCAGAGCGGCCGCGCCGGGATCGATCAGGTCTGCGCGTTGATTTTCGATCACGCCGCCCGAGTCGGGTATGTCAGACGTGCTGGCGTAGACCGAGTAGGGCGTTCCGGTGCGAAACGCGGCCAGACCGGAAATGCGCCAGCCCTGCGTGACGCGCCATCGCGATTCCGGCTGCCAGATCCCGAGAAGGAATACATTGTGCCGCTGATCGAACCCGGAGGTGGCGCGGTCCCCGCGGCTGTCGTACTGCCGGGAAAACGCCGATATCGGTCCGCTCGAGCCGCTGTTGATGGACGTGAAGTTCAGGCTGAAGAAGTCACCCGTGAGCGGATCGCTCTGGTTGTCGATGGAGTGGCTCCAGGTATACGCCGCCTGGAGGATCACGCTTCGCGTCCGATAACGCGCCAGAGTGCTGAAAGCGTAGTAGTCGGAAAGCCCCTGGCTCGATCGCCACGAAATGTCCGGAAGGTTCGCGTTGGGCCGGCCCGTACCGATTAGCGTCGTGAAAGCGCGATTGACAATGTCCGTCGTGATCAGGCGTCGTGCGAGCGCGCTTGTTCCGTTGACTTCAATGGTCAGGTTATCGCCGACGGCCTGCTGGACGCCCAGAAAGGACGTCTGCGTATAGCCGTTGCGAAGCTTCGGGTCCATGATCGTCAGTCCCGGAAAGTCGTTCGTAGCGGGCGTATAGGTCGAAAGCGCCGTGGAGACCGGTTGCAAATAATTGGTGCTCGATGCGTTGATGTAGTAGAACGGCAGCAGAACGCGGTTGTCGCGAACATTCTGCCAGAGATTGTCGAAAGGCCGGTCGTAATAGATTCCGAAGCCGCCGCGCACGATGGTCTTCGATTTTCCGAGCGGGTCCCAGGAGAAGCCGAAACGAGGCGCCCAGTCGCCGTTGTCGGCCCCGAATATCTGTTGATTTCCCGACTGCTGCGCCTGGAGGCTGGCGGACGCGAGCCTCGCCGTGAAATCGGGACCATTGCCTAAAACGACGAGCGCATCCTTCGTGCGTCCGGTGTTGGCTGGCGCGCCGAAGCGCTCGTACCGGAGACCGAAATTCAGGGTCAGGCGGGACGACACCCGGAAGCTGTCCTGCGCGAAGAAGTAGTTCTGGCCGTATTGGTAGGAACGATTGTAATCGGGCTGGACCGGGGTTGCGGACAAACGGTCAATCGTGGTTCGGAAGGTATTCGGCTGGTCGAACGCAAAGGACACGATGTTTCCGAAGATGTACTCGGAATCTCTGCCAGCGGTCAGATACCCGCTGTTATACCGGAACAGCAGGCCCACGCCCGCCGTGATGACATGCCGGTTCCGCGTCCATACGGTACTGTAGATCGTTTCGAACGATTTGTTGTGGTTCCGATATGCGTAAAACGCAGGGCTGCCCGGCAGCGTGGCGCCGTCGCCCGAAACCAGCGTCGGGACTTCGGGATGCGAGCGGTCCCACCACAGGTTGTCGTCGCTGTAACTCAGCTTGAACTCGCTCGTGAGCCGGGGCGACCAGGAACGCTGCCAGTTACCTGCAATGCCGGTTGTGTTCTGGTGGAGCGCCGAAACGAAATCGGGATAGGGGGTCCAGATAAAATCCGGCTCGCTCGTGCGATTCAGGGCCAGGCGGGCCATCAGATGATCACGGCCGCTTTTCGAGGTATAGTCGCCACGTTCGAGCGCGATGGTCCGGTCAACGACGACCGGCGGCTTCACGGTGTAGTCTCCGTAATAGTCGTTGGAAGAACGCAGTCCCTGCGCGAACGGCGCGGGATATTGCTTCAGCAGTTGATAGGCAATCCGGCTGGCGGGGAGATTGAAGGTCGATGCAAAGCTCGGCGTCGGAAGCAGGAACGTCTGCGGGTCCTGCCTGCCGTGACTGACCAATTGTTCGAGAGCGCTCGAAAAGAACAGACGATTACGCAGGATCGGCCCGCCCACCTGATAGCCGAATTGATTCTCCTTGTCGAAACGCCGTCCGAGCCCGCCGAGATTGTCCTGGAAGTCAGCGGCGTTCAGAGCGTCATTCTTCAGATACTCGTACCCGATTCCGTGATACTCATTTCCTCCGGCGCGCGTCACGGCATTCGCGATGAAACCGGCAGTTCGCCCGTATTCCGCGGAGTAATTGTTGGTGGAGATCCGGTATTCCTGGACGGCCTCGGGAGCTACGGGGCTTAACGGCCCGGTGATCAGGTAATTGTCGTTCTCGACGCCATCGAGCAGATAGTTCGAGGAGGACGGCCGCTGTCCCGCCACGCTGACGCCGAGGCCACGGCCGGTACCGCTGTCGGCCGATACGGTCGGAAGACTGACCAGCATCGAATAAACATCCCGGCCCAGCAGCGGGAGATTTCCGATCTCAACAGGATCGATGACGTAGGACATCGAGCTGTCCAGGGTGCCGCGCTGTCCTTTTTGCGCCTCGAAGGTTCCGGAACGGCTCGGATCGACGTCCGGTCCGTAAAAGGTCACGATCGTTTTCGTGCCGGGCAGGAACACGCTGCGATACTGACCCGATTCCCAGACATCGCTCAGAGGACGAAGACGAAAATCCAGTTGAATTCGCCCCGCGACGGATAATTCCAGTTGTTGCAGTTCCTGAGGCTGGTATTTATCGGCGGCGGCCCGGACCGTATAAGTGCCGGCCGAGAGCAACGGCAGGAAGTAGTATCCCGAGCCATCGCTGCGGAGAGATCCACTGGCCGCAAGAGTCGTGCTTGAATAACTAACGAGAGCGCCCGCCACGGGTCGCCCGGTCACGGAATCCAGAATACGTCCGGAAATCAGGCCTTGTGTGGTCTGGGCCTGGATGCCGGCGAAACAGAGGAAAATTGTGAGTGTAAGCCGGACTATAAGCCTCATCCGAAACGTACAGTATAAGCCGATTACGGTCGCGGCCTCCATATTCCGGGGAATTCTGCTCCTCTTCGTAGTGATAATTCCCGGAGTTGCCCAACAGCCTCTGAAACTCTGGTACCGGCAGCCCGCCGCGAAGTGGACCGAGGCTCTGCCCATCGGCAATGGGCGGCTCGGGGCGATGGTCTTCGGCGGCGTGGAAGAAGAACACCTGCAATTGAACGAGAACACGATTTGGGCGGGCGAAAAGCGCGACCGGGTGAACCCCGACGCCAGGGAGGGGTTCCTCGGGGCGCGGCGTCTCGTGATCGCGGGGAAGATTCACGAAGCGGAAAAGGTGGCCGATGAGAAAGTCATCGCGGTTCCTCGCCGCATGCCACCCTATCAGCCGTTGGGCGATCTGCGGATCCGGATGGCAGGGCAGGGCATTCCCGCGGACTATTCCCGGGAACTCGACATAGCACGAGCTATAGCTGCCGTACGTTACCGGTCAGGAGGAGTGACCTATACCCGCGAGGTATTCTCCACGGCTGTGGACGGTCTGATCGCGCTCCGGTTGACAGCGGATCAGCCGGGCAAACTTTCATTCACTGCCGCGCTGACTCGCGACCAGGATGCCACGACGACCGTAGTTGATTCGGCGACGCTGCGGCTCGAGGGAGAAGCGATCCCCCGAGGCGACCGGTATGCCGGTGAACGCAAGGTCGGCATCCGATTCGCTTCGCTGCTCCGCGTTGTGGCGGCGGGCGCGAAAATTCGAGCGGAGGACGGGCGCATCGTCGTTGAGGGTGGAACGGGCGCCATTCTGTATCTCGTTGCGGAGACCAGCTTCCGGAACGCCGATCCACTGGCCGCGTGCCGGAAGGACCTGGAACGCGCCAATCGTTCCTGGGAATCGATGCGTGAAGCGCATGTGGCCGATTACCAGAAGTACTTCCGCCGCGTGTCGTTGCAGTTGGGGCCGCCCGCCGGAACGCCGGCTGACGGTCTGCCCACGGATGAGCGGCTTCGTCGCGTGCAGGCCGGTGAAACTGACCTGGGGCTCGCTTCCCTCTACTTTCAGTTCGGACGGTACCTGTTGATCTCCTGCAGCCGCCCGGGCGGGATGGCCGCCAATCTCCAGGGCATGTGGAATGACAGTTTCTCGCCCCCCTGGGAAAGCAAGTACACGGTCAACATCAATACGGAAATGAATTACTGGCCGGCGGAGACAACCAATCTTTCCGAAATGCATGAGCCGCTCTTCGATCTCGTTGATAATGCTCGCCCGGCCGGCCGCGAGGTTGCGCGGAAGATCTACGGAGCGCATGGTTTCGTGATTCACCACAACACGGACCTGTGGGGTGACGCCGTCCCGATCGACGGCGCAAAGCCCGGCATGTGGGCGATGGGCGGCGCATGGCTCAGTCTGGACTTCTGGGAGCACTATGCGTTTACGCTGGACCGGAGCTTCCTCGAAAAACGCGCGTATCCCGTCCTCAAAGAAGCCGCGGAATTCCTGCTGGATTACCTGACGGATGACGGGAAAGGGCATCTGGTCACCGGCCCGTCATCGTCTCCGGAGAACACCTACAAACTGCCTGACGGCTCGCAGGCGTTCCTTTCGATGGGGCCTTTCATGGAC